>JABFVX010000555.1 GCA_013362555.1 Mycobacteriaceae bacterium | reverse complement strand
CACCCGCAGCTGCGGGTGTCAACGCGCGATACGGGTGCAGACGGAAGAGGAGACTTGCGGTGGACGAGCAGAGCTTGCACCTTCGCGGGGTCGGGCTGCCCGGGGAAGAGCCGGTTGAGCTGTGGGTGCGGGACGGGGTGATCTCGCACGAGCCGATACCGGGGGCGGCGACGGTGTGCACCTCCGGATGGATCATTCCCGGGCTGGTCGACGCGCACTGTCACGTCGGCATCACCTACGGCGGCGGGCACGAGGACCTCGACGGGGCGATCGTCCAGGCCGAGACCGAGCGCGACGTCGGTGCACTGCTGCTGCGCGACGCGGGCTCGCCCATCGACACTCGAGCTCTCGATGCCCGGGCGGATCTGCCGCGCATTATTCGCGCGGGCCGCCACATCGCCCGGCCCAAGCGCTACATCCGCGAACTCGGCATCGAACTCGACGACGAGCGCGACCTGCCCGAGATCGTCTCCGAACAGGCCCGATTCGGCGACGGCTGGGTGAAGATCGTCGGCGACTGGATCGACCGCGGGCAGGGCGACCTGCGGCCGCTGTGGAGCGAACCGGTGCTGAAGGAGGCCATCGACGCGGCGCACCGCGAAGGCGCCCGGGTTACCGCGCACGTGTTCGGCGAGGATGCGCTGCCCGGCTTGATCGAGGCAGGAATCGACTGCATCGAGCACGGGACCGGTCTGAGCGACGAGACCATCGATCTGATGGTGCGCCACGGCACCGCGCTGGTCCCGACCTTGGTCAACATCGCCACTTTCCCGGAAATCGCCTCCGGCGCCGGGAAGTTCCCCGTTTACCAGCAGCACATGCTCGATCTGCACGCCCGCGTTCGGCGCACTGTCGGCGACGCCCACGACGCGGGCGTCCCGATCTATGCCGGCACCGACGCCGGCGGCTCGATCCGCCACGGCCGGGTCGCCGACGAGGTGTCCGCCCTCGCGGGCGCGGGCCTCTCACCCACCAAGGCCCTCGGCGCGGCCTGCTGGAATGCCCGTCGCTGGCTCGGCTACGCGGCTCTCGACCACGGCGCCCACGCCGACCTGCTCGTCTACCCCGACGACCCGCGGCGCCCCGACATCCTCGGCGCAGGTCCCGATCTCGTCGTTCTCCGCGGCCGGGTCGTCAAGCGCGCCAACCCGGTGACCGCCCACCGCTGACGGACCCGTGACGTGCGACTTGCGCTGAGAGTCGGCGGTCCGGGGAGGCGGCGTGCGTGACCACGCAGGATGGGTCATTCCGGAGTTCGGTGTTCCTTGTTCTGGAGATCGCTGATGCGGGACAGGGCCATTCGGGTTCCGGTGCGGACGGTGTCGCGGTCGCCGAGGCCGCCGCTCAGGGTGATGCCGTCGCGCGTCAGCAGCAAGGCTCGGGCGGCGTCGTCGATCTGGTCGCAGCCCGCGGCGCGCAGCCGCTCCGACATGAGTCCCAGGAACCACTGACGGTAGTCGTCGACGACTGCGCGCACCGCGTGGCCGGGGTCGGAGAACTCGACAGCGGCGTTGAGGAACGGGCAGCCCCGGAACCCGGGGCCGCGGCTGAGTTCGCCGAGCCGTTCGAAGATCGTGACGATCGAGTCGAGTCCGGTGCCGGGCACTGATTCGAGCATGGCCCGCTGGCGCGCGTATTCGTGTTCGAGGTAGGCGACTACGAGATCGTCCTTCGTCCGGAAATGCCGATAGAAGGTGGCCTTGGCAATTCCGGCCGCGGCGATGATGCGGTCTATGCCGACGGTGTGGATGCCCTCGGCGTAGAACAGCCGGGTGGCGGTGTCGAGGAGACGTTCGCGGGCTGTGCTCATTCCTTGACAATAGCAGACAGACCTGTCTACCTTGGTGGTAAGCGCACAGACAAGTCTGTCTAGGAGGACGACCATGACCACGCTCTTCACCTCATCCGCCACCTCGGTCGGCCGCGAGGGCCGTTCGGTCAGCTCCGACGGTTACCTCGATCTGAAGCTGGCCCAGCCGAAAGCGGTCGGCGGCAGCGGTGACGGCACCAATCCGGAGCAGCTCTTCGCGATGGGCTATTCGGCCTGTTTCGCCAGCGCGCTGCAGGCGGTCGCCAAGAGTCAGGGCGCAGACCTCGGCGACACCTCGGTCACCGCCGACGTCAGCCTGAACCGGGAGGGCGCGGACTTCGGCATCTCGGTGGTGCTGCGGGTCGAGCTGCCGGACGCACTGCAGAACGAGCAGGGGCGGGGCCTGGTCGAGGCTGCTCATCAGGTGTGTCCGTACTCGAGGGCCACGCGCGGCAATATTCCGGTCGAGCTGGTTGTGGAGTAGCTGGGGTTGCGTCCGGGCCGCGCTCGTGCGAGCGCGGCCCGGACGTTTTCGCTCACATCCACTGGACGAGCTGGATGACGATGCCGTTGGGGTCGACCGTCTGGAAATAGCGCTCGCCCCATTCCTCGGTCTCGATCGGCGTCGCGATGGGCACGCCCTCCTGCTGCAAGCGGAGGTATTCCGCGTCGATGTCGTCGACGACGAACACCACCAGCAGGCCCTGGCCGGCGCTGCCCGCGATCTGCGCCGGCTTGAAGGTGGGCAGGCCGGTGCGCAGGTAGATGAGATTGAACCCGGCATCCTCGCGCTCGAGCGAGATGAAGCCGTCCGCCGACATGGCCTCGGTGAACCCGAAGTGCTCGACGGCGAACGCGGCCGAAGCCTGCGGGTCGGCGACGTTGAGCGACAGCGCGCTGGTGGTGATCTGCATGAGGCCTCCTCGAATCAGTACTACGTACTAAGTAAACTATACAAAGTATGGAGTGTTCCCGATCGCGATGTGATCTGTGTCATGGCCCTAGGATTGGGTCGAAGGAGGCGCATGGTGGTCGGAGAGCGCAGTGGCGCGGGCGATCCCGCGCACACCCTGGAGCTGTTGTGGCGCGCGCCCGGTACGGGCGGCTCCGGCCGCGGTCCGAAGCAGCGCACCACAGTGGACGCCGTGGTGGACGCCGCCATCGGCATCGCCGACCGCGAGGGGCTGTCGGCAGTCACCATGCGCAGCGTCGCGGCCCGGCTCGGCCTCAGCCCGATGGGCACTTACACCTACGTCCCCGGCAAGGCCGAGCTGCTGGATCTGATGCTGGACACGGTCTACGCCCGCATGGCCCGCACCGAGCTCGCCGGAAAGCCCTGGCGGGAGCGGCTCGCCGCGGTCGCCGCCGACAACCGCGCCCTGCTGATCGCGCACGCGTGGGTGCTCGACGTGTCCACCACCCGCCCCCCGCTCGGTCCCGGCCTGATGGCGAAGTACGAACACGAGCTCGCCGCGTTCGACGACACAGGCATCGACGATGTCGCGATGGACGCGACACTCACGCACCTGCTGGGATTCGTCGCCGCGGTCGCCCGCATCGACCGCGACACCGCCGCGGCGGCCGCCGACACCGCCTCGTCCGACCAGCAGTGGTGGGAACGCCACGCCCCGCTGCTGGCCAAGGCCCTCGATCCGGCGCGCTACCCCCGGGCGACCCGCGTCGGCGCGGCGGCGGGCGCCGCCCACGCGGCCGCCTACGACGCCGACCACGCCTGGACCTTCGGCCTGCCCCGCATCCTCGACGGCCTGGCCTCCCTCTTC
>JABFVX010000343.1 GCA_013362555.1 Mycobacteriaceae bacterium | reverse complement strand
GCTGCTGGCGGCGATGGGCGCGCGGGTGGTGCACTGCGGCGGCAACGGCGTCGGCCAGGCGGCCAAGATCTGCAACAACATGGTGCTGGCGGCCAACATGATTGCGGTCAGCGAGGCCTTCGTGCTCGGTGAGAAGCTCGGTTTGACGCCGCAGGCGTTCTACGACGTGGCTTCCACCGCGTCGGCGCAGTGCTGGTCGCTGACGTCCTACTGTCCCGTTCCCGGCGTCGGCCCGGCGAGCCCGGCCGACAACGACTATGAGCCGGGATTCGCCGCCGCGCTGATGCACAAGGACCTGGGCCTGGCCGCGAAAGCGTTGCGGGACAACCATGTCGAGAGTGTTGTCGGCTTGGCGGCCGCAGACGTCTACGCCCGCTTCGCCGAGTCCGGCGGCGCGGGCAAGGACTTCTCGGCCATCATCACCGACATCCGCGACAAGAGCCAGTGACCGTATTTCCGGAATGGCCCATGGCGTGCATCCAGCGCACTTCACGGGTCATTCCGGAGGTTTTCGCAGCGGATCGACAATAGGAGGAGACCGATGAGTTTCGAGACGATTCTGGTGGAGCGCAGCGGCGGGGCCGGTGTGGTGACGCTCAACCGGCCCAAGGCGCTCAATGCGCTGAACGCGCAGGTCATGGCGGAGGTGTGCGCGGCGCTGGACGAGTTGGAGGCCGACTCGGGTATCGGGGCCATCGTGTTGACCGGGTCGGCGAAGGCCTTCGCCGCGGGCGCCGACATCAAGGAGATGGCCCCGAAGTCCTACATGGACATGTACCTCAGCGACTGGTTCTCCGACTGGGAGCGGGTCGCCGCCGCCCGCAAGCCGACGATCGCCGCGGTGGCGGGCTATGCGCTGGGCGGCGGCTGCGAGCTGGCGATGATGTGCGACATCCTCATCGCCGCCGACACCGCGAAGTTCGGTCAGCCCGAGATCAAGCTCGGCGTCATGCCGGGGATGGGCGGCTCGCAGCGGCTGGCCCGGGCGGTCGGCAAGGCCAAGGCGATGGACCTGATTCTCACGGGCCGCAACATGGACGCGGAGGAGGCGGAGCGAGCCGGGCTGGTGTCGCGGATCGTCCCCGCGGACCGGCTGTTGGACGAGGCGATCCAGACTGCCCAGACCATCGCGGGCATGGGTCTGCCGTCGGCGATGCTGGCCAAGGAGGCGGTGAATCGGGCGTTCGAGACCACGCTCGCGGAGGGATTGCGGTTCGAGCGCAGGGTATTTCACTCGTTGTTTGCCACGGAGGATCAGTCGGAGGGCATGGCTGCCTTCGTCGAGAAGCGCAAGCCGGACTTCTCAGGCAAATAGATTTAGCCGTTAGTTTGCGGATGGTGTTGCAGGGGTAGCGAATCGATATCGAATTGCGATAGCGTTGTGAAATACCGACACCGCCCAACGGGCAGGATGTGCGCCCGACGGGAACGTTTGTCCGGCGGTTCACGACGGAGGAAACAACATGTGGTGAAGGTTTTGGGCTATGCGCGCCCAACCCCTCCGGCGCGCATAGTCCACTCCCCGCATGGGTGCGGCAGTACTGATGCGCGAAGGTAGCTATTTGAAGGGCTCAGCCGGAATTCGGCCTGTCTCCATGTGCGACGAAGGGGTTCCGGTCTGCGGCGCCTGAGGTTTCCGGTCGGTAGCTATCAAGCCCGCAATGGTCGCGCCCAAGGCTGCGGTAACGGCGAACGCGGCGATGAGTTTGCGCCGCGACGCGCGACGGCGTCGCGGTGTCTCCAGAGTCGCCGGGGCGGGCGGCTGTTTGCTTTTTGCCTGTTTGTCTTTGGTTTTCGGCAGTGGCATGCGACGCGTCAGCTTGACCACCCGGCCGGGCCGGTCCTCCGCGAACAGCACCGCGCCGCGCGCGGACACCAGCTCCGGCTCCAGTTCCGGGTAGACCGGCAAGGCGAGCATCGACTCGAGTTGCTCGGCAAGTTGCCGATTGCGCCCGCACCCGCCGAGCAGCACCACCGCGACCGGCAGCTCCGAGTCGCCGACGAGTTGGTTGATCGACGACACCGAGTGCTGCACGCCCGCCGCGGCGAGCTCGGTGAAGTCGTTGGCGGTGAACACCACGCGGTCGCCGGATTTGCGGTCGGCGACCGCGACGACGCCGTCGCCGCTGAGCGCCTCCCGGTGCTTGCGGCTGGTCTCGCAGTCGATGACGACTCCGAGTTTGGCCAGCCGCCACTGCAACAGCGTGTCGAACCCGTCCCCGCTGAGCGTCGTGCTGCGGGTGGTGCGGGTGACAGCGCCGGTGGCGCAGTCGGCGAGCGTCAGCGTCAGCGACGAGCTGCCGAGGTCGTAGAGCACGACGGAGCCGTCTTCCGGAAGCCGCTCCAGGAAGCTCAGGTACCGCAGTTGGGCGGCGGCCTCGACCACGATCTGGAGGTGCGGCCTGCCTCGTAACCGCGGCGCGGCGGAACGTATTGCGGCTGAGCAGCTTTGGCTGCGAGAAGCGACGGCGGTCGCGGAGATCACTTCGCCGCGCTGCAGTGCCGCGTCGTGCATCTGCTCGATCGCGGTGAGCGCGGGCCCTTCCAAGCCGGCTCCCGCGGGCCGCGGCACGAAGCAGTAGTCGATCGGCGGGAGATCCGGCTTGTCGGAGTGCGCCACTACGGCGCGGGCCCCGGAAGCGCCCGCCGACACACCCAGCACCAAGACCATTGCTCAATGGTGCCGCGCCGGAGGCGGATTGCCAAGCAGCCGGCAGTGGGGAGCCGACAAATTGAACACATTGCGGAGCGAACCATTAGCATGGTTCATCGCAGCACCGCCAGGGAAGGGCCACTGTGAGTGAATTGCCGTCTGACCAGGGGAGATCGGGGCGGCTGCCAGCCGGCAACGCCGCTCGGTGGGTTATTGCCGCCCTCATGCTGGTAGTCGGCGCGGTCGTCGGAACGGCCGCGGTGCTGGTGGTGCGCGGCGTCCACGACGGCCCCGAACCGAGCCAGGTCGACGTGGCCATTCGCAACTACTATTCGGTGCTGCGCGACGAGGGACTGACCGCGGCGACCGCGATCTCCTGCCCGGAGGTGCGCGAGCTGGCCCGCGGGATGGGCGCGGGCTATGTCGGCGTGAAGCAGGACGTGAACATCGTGAAGGTCGACGAGGTGCGCATCGAGGGCGACGTCGCGACGGCCAAGGTGCTCTGGCACATCACCAGTCCCGGAGTCGAGCGCTCCGGCGAGCCGGAGTCGAACCTGCTGCGCCTGGAGCTCGACCGCGGAACATGGCGCATGTGCACCCTTCCGGAGTAGCGGCTTCGAACCTTCCAGAATGACCCGTGACGTGCGGTGCTGTACGGCGCTGCTCGCGAGGCCCTGCGGTGTTACGCACACTGCCTCGTCGGGCCGCCGTCTCGCAGCGCGAAACGCACGTCACGGGTCATTCTGGAGGGCGCTTTGGCGGTTACACCGAGACGGGGGCGTCCCAGTCGATGCGGGCGCGGTACTCCGCGCCGAGGGTCTTCTCCACCAGGCTCGGACGGAACATGATCGGCATCAGCGCCCTCATGAACACCTTCGCCACCGGGCCGGGAGCCTTGGCGCTGTTGGACCTGGCCCCGCGCTTGGTGACCTTGTCGAC
>JABFVX010000369.1 GCA_013362555.1 Mycobacteriaceae bacterium | reverse complement strand
CGACCCAGACCTCTCGCCTGTCTACGCCGAACTCTCCAACCTGCCTCCGGTGCTCATGATCATCGGGGCGGCCGACATCCTCCTCCAGGACAACATGGCCATGGCTGCCAGATTGGCAGCGTCCGGAATCGACGTCGACCTCCGCGTCTACCCCGGCGCACCGCACGGATTCACGGGACACCCGACCCGGATGGCACAGGCGGCGTGCGACGACATCCGCGCGTGGCTGGCAGGCCGCCTGAACCCCCAGTCGTCCGGAATGACCCACGGAGTGCGGTAGGCGCACGCCACGGGTCATTCTGGACATCTGGACCCAAGCCCTCTCCAGAATGACCCGTGGTGTGCGTCTGACGCACGCCACGGGTCATTCTGGATAAAGATGCGCGACCAACACGGCTCCGGGCGCGGTCGTCCGAGAGTTGAAAGCGGTAGGGTCGAGGCTGGATTCGGCCGCGATCGTGAGCGCGTCGCAGTCGCCCCACCCTGCGGACCAGTCGCTGAGCGGGTCGTCGTCAGGGTCGAGGTCCTCGGGATATCCCTCGATGCCGAAGGCGTCCAGGCGCCGCCGCTCCACACCGGCGGGATTCCCCAGCGCCAGGCCGGGATCGGTGCTGATCCACCGCCTGATCACCTCGCCGTGCACAGTCAGCAGCCAGGCTTCGCCGTCGCCCTGTTCACTGTGGAAATACGCTTGGGCTCGGCCGAATCGAGCACTGAGAGCCCGGCACGACTCAGTAACGCGGGTCACATTCTGCTCGTATATCAGGCCGCACCACGGGCCGATCACCAATGTCCAACCTGAGATGGGCGGGGTGACGACGACCACGGAGAAGCGCAGCGCGCTGCTGTGCGCTACGTCGTCGACAAGCTCGGCGGCCGCCCGCCACGAGAGGGCTCGCCGGGGGGCCAAGCCAAGCATCTCGACAACGCCTGCCTGGTCAACGGTGTCGACCGCGATCCAGCCCAGCCAACAGGCCCGAAGCGGCCGCGGGTCCTGCGACCCGTCGGACGGCTCGGGAACGTCATGACGCGGGGCCATTGCGCACCTCTGTTTCCGGCCTTGGGCCTTCGTTCCAGCGACCATGCGGCCAGGACGCCCAGCGCGGCATCTCCAACGGAGCCGCTGCCTGCGCTCGGATGGCGCGCCTGCGTTCCTCGGGTATCCAGGTTGCCGAGTCCAGATAGGCATCCCGTTCCCCCGCCACATAGCGATTCAACACCGGGGCGAGATCCAACCCCGCCATGTGCGCGACACCCGGAATGAGATGGAGGTGGGCAGGCGCTCCAATCAGGGCTGCGTTGATCCGACTGTGGCTGGTGGGAACGAACTCGTCGCGGATGCCGGTACCGTCGTCGGCGCCGTGCACGATGTCGACGGGAACGCGGTAGCCTGCGAAGGACACGCCCCACGGTTCCTTCTGTTGCCGCACATCGGCGATCCATGACTGCTCGACGCCGGCCCTGAGTCCTCGTTCGTAGCCACGTACCAGCTCGCGGCGGTGCGTGCCGACCCACATGTGGTCCGGACGGTGGTACGACGAAGCATTGTGTTCGAGCAGCCATTCACCGTTGTGCCGGGTCCTTTCGGCCATGTGGGACACGCCTTGCAGAAAAGCCTTCTTGTTCGAGTCTCCCATCTGCGCCGTCCACGCCCCGACGCCGCCGATCACCGGACTCTGTCCCACGACGGTGACTACCCGCTCGACGTGTGTCGGGTCGATCGCGCCTGCCGCGATCGCCACCGACCCGCCGCCGGAGCGCCCGATCACCGTGTACCGGTCGAAGGCGAAGAGTTCGGCGGCGATATAGCTGATGTCACGGGCGCAGTCGGCAACCGACCGCCCCGGCAGCGGGTCCGAATGTCCATAGCCGGGGCGCTCGACCACGATCAAGCAGAAGCCGCGGTCGACGAGAAAGCGCTCGGACGGCAGCACCCCGTCCACGCCCACCGGAGTGCCGGGCGACAGCAGCACCGGGTAGCCGTAGGGATCGCCCGCCACTCGGAAGTGGACGGTCCTGCCGTCGGGCATCCGTGCGGCGTGCAGCGAGGACATCGCGGCCAGGTCAGCGGTGTCCGGGCCCTCGGCGACCACGCGAACCTGCTGCTCGGGCAGGGCCGCGGCATGCCCGTGCGCATGAGCCTGCTGCCGACGGCGGGCGCGGTGCTCCGGCGGCTCGAGCGGGACGTCATTGGTTGTCCACCCTGCTGCGTCCGCGAATTCCGCATCGACCTGCCCGCGGTAGCTCTCGATGTCGGCGGCGCTCACCCCGTCCTCGGGCGTTACGCCTGACCGCACCTCGGCCATGGCAATCTGGTCCGTCCACCGGAGCGCGCTGATCTGCACTTCGATGTCGGCGGTAGGCGAATCGCCTGTCAACCAGGGCGGACGCCTTCGGATCATCTCGCGCAACATCATGTCGAGTCGCGGGCCGGTAGCGTCGTCGATGCGTCGGTGATGTGTGTACTCGGCCACCTCCGCTCGCACGTGTTCGGCCCATTGCTGGTATCTGTCCTCCACTCGCGCCCGAATGGCGAGTTCCACCGGCCCTGGCGAGGCGCCTGGTCCGACCTCCCCTGTCTCCAACGTGCGCAGTTCCCGGTCGTATTCCTCTGTACGACACGTTGGTTCACTTCTCGCGCCGTCCCCTCGCATCGTGTTGAGCCGTGACGTCGGTTCGTCGATGCGGGCGGCCGCACTGCCCCGGGGCAGGGTCGTCGCCTCGCCTCCGCCGGGTTGACCGCCGGGCGGCGCAGATTCCGCCCCGATACCGTCCACGACGGCACGCGTGGACGGCAATCCTTCTGCAACAGGCGATTCCGCAAGGATGTCCGAGGAAACCGGGTTCCGCTCGGGGGGATGGCCCGGCCTTCCAGGCGGGGTCAGCGCGGCGCGGTAGTCGCCCGGCCCCGGCAGCGCGTGGGAAGCGGTCCGAGTCGCCGCGACACCGGCTGTGGCCGCGCCGACGAACCCGCCGCCGATTCCCGAAATCACCGCCATGCGAAGGTCGTGGCCGGACACCTTCCCGCCGTGGACGACCGCCGTCGCCGCACTTCCCGCGATCGCGCCCGCGACGCCGCCGGCCGCGCCGAGCACACCGACCGAGACCGCGTGCGCCCCTGCGCGGTTCATCGTGGATGCGGCCGTACCGCCGAACCTGCCTGCCATGCGATGGAGGCCAGGAGCCAGAGCCATGCCGACCGCGCCTGCGACGCCGCCGCCGACCGCGCCGCTCGCGGCCGCATCCGCCACTATCGACATGTCTATCCGGTCCCGGTGGTGCAGCACCCGTTGCTGCCACAGTTGCGCGCTGTACACCGAGACTCCCCCCAGTCCGCCGCCCAGGCCGGAACCGATCGCCAGCGCCCGGATCCCCGGAATCGCCGCGGCACGCCTGAATGCCGCCCGAGCGCCCTGGACGCGGAGCATCGCCATCAATCGTTCGAACGCCACTGTGACCGTCGCCCGTGCGATCGCGATATCGGTGAGTGCCATCGCGCTGCCGCCGAAATAGAACAGCCAGGCATCTTTCACCAGTTCGGCCAGCAGCAGCAAGCCGGTGGCGATGACCGTCAGCTTCTCCAGCTCGATCGCTTCGGCAGACTCGTCGAGCTGCGCGGCGACACAACGGCAGAATTCGGACAGCTGCCGAAGCCCGACGTCGTTTCGCCGCAGACGGGCTCGCATGGCGTCGGCGGTGTCGCCTGCGATCGCCGCTTCGGCCGCCGCTGTCGCCGCGTCATGCCGAGATTCGATTGAATCCAGCACCCTGGAAACGTTATTCCATTGCCGACCGACACGGCGCATGTCGTCCTCATTTCCCAGTGGAAAATGCCCGGCGATCATCGTGACCAGCCAGTCGGGAAATACCCCGGGAAGGCGCAGTGTCATCGCCGTGTCGACGCGCGATCGAACGGCGAGAGTGCGTTAAACAACGTTGCGGTCCGGGCCTTCCGGCCCTGACATTCGGTCCGCGCGCAACCGGTCGGCGCGCTCGATCGTGCGTACTACGTGATAGGCGGCATTCCGGTCGGCCTCGCTCATGTCACGATAGAGTCGGCGGGTCAGCTCGTCCACGTCGGCCAACAGCACCTGGAACACGCATTTGCCGTATTTCGAGAGCCGAACCGGGCTGCGGCCGTCGGAAGCACTGTCAATGAGGCCTTTGGCGTCGATTTCGTGGAGCACGTCGCGGGCGGCCGGCGAGCAGTCAACCGGTTCGCCCATGGCGATCATCTGAAGTACGAGATATTGGGCACGGGTTATCGACGCCTGTTCGAGCACGGCGTCGAGTAGTACCTCGGCCGCACCGATCGCAGCTCCCAGGTCCTGTTCGCTCATTTCGATTCCTTCGGACATGGCTGATCCTTCATTGCATATCGGTCGACGGTCCATCAGTTAGATGGAGCGGTCCTGGCGGCCATTTCTGCCCATGAGGAAAACGAGGCCGAAGGTGATGACGAATACGGCTGCGTCGACGTACAGGGAGTACTGCATGGAATGGGCCCAGTGCGCTCGGATCGCATCAGCGGTTCGCATGGCGGGCGCATCGGCGACCATGTCGAGGAATATCGTGCCGATGACGGCGACTCCGACTGTGTTGCCGACCTGGACAATGGTCGACTGCAATCCGGAAGCAGCGCCCACGTGTTCCGGCGCGACGTCGGCCAGAATGAAATCGGTGAGCGGGGCCACCACCAGACCGAGACCGAACCCGAAGGCCGCCAAGGGCGCGACGATGTCCCAGATCGTCAGGGCGGTGTGGTGTCGGCCCACCACCACTGCCAGCCACACGAGCCCGCAACCGGAGGTCAGGCATCCGAGCTGCAGCACCCGATGGCCGATCGGGGCAGACAGGCGCACCGACGCACCGGACCCGACCACGAACGCCAGCGCCATGGACACGAGCGCCAAGCCCGCGCGCACCGGAGAGTAGCCGAATCCCGTTTGCAGATAGATCATTACGATGAAGGCGGTGGCGGTAACCCCACCGAACAACACCAGCGTCACCAACAGCCCGCCGGCAAACACCCGGGACCGCAGCAGTGACAGATCCGCCACCACCGTTCGGGCCCGGCGGGCGCGGTGGCGGGCATGGCGGACGAACAGCGCGAACGCCGGTCCGGCGCCTGCGAGCAGGAGCCAGCCCCACAGCGGCCAGCCGTTGTCGCGACCTTGGATCAGCGGAAAAACGACAAGAAACACGCCGGCCGCGGCAATCAGGGCGCCGACGATGTCGAGGCGCGGCCGCGCCGGGTCGACGGACTCCGCCACGAACAGCAATGTCGCAGCGAGGCAAACGATTCCGATCGGCACGTTGATCAGGAAGATCGGACGCCACCCCCAGCCGAAGAGATCGGCGTCGATGAGCACTCCCCCCACCAGCGGCGCGGTCACGCCGCCGAGACCGACGACGGCCCCGAAAAGGCCGAACGCGGCGGCGCGCCGATTCTCCGGAAACCACACGCTGATGCAGGCGAGCACTTGCGGCAGCATGATCGCCGCCGCCAGGCCCTGCAGCACCCGACCGACTATCAGCAGCCCCGGGTCCGGCGCGAGACCCGACAACGCCGACGTCGCGATGAACGCGACCAAGCCGGTCAGGAACATCCGTTTGCGCCCCCACCGGTCGCCGAGTCGCCCGCCCGTCAACAGTGCCACCGCCATGGCCAGCGAATAGCCCGCCACGACCCACTGGGTCTGCCCGTATGAAGCATGCAGCTCCGCCCGGATCGACGGAATCGCGACGTTGGCCATCGTGACGTCCATCAACTCCATCAGCACCGCGACCAACATGACGCTGGTGGCGACCCACGCCTGGCGCTCGAGCGGCTGCCTGGCCACAGGTACGGAAATGTCGTCGATTGCCATGGTGGACTCCTCCGAAGAAGCACGTTCGGACATAGTTTACATAGACATACTATCTATGTAAACTATGTCCGAGAGCTCAGACATGCCGCAACGAGCGGGGCACCGATTGGAGCATTCCCATGTCGACAACCGAGAAGCATTCCGGGAGCGGCGCTACGCGTCGCCCATCCCGGAACCGGCTCGCCTGGTGGTTCGTGGTCGCACTCAACACATTCGGGGCGATCGGCGCCGCCGTGGTCGCGGCACGCTTCCTCGCTCAGCCGTCCGGGCGCTTCCTGGTGCCGGACAACCCCATTGATGCCGGTGACAATCAGTACCTGTACATGTATTCCGGTCGCAGCCTCGCGATCTCGGCGCTGACCCTGGTTGCGCTCGCGCTACGCGCGCGCGGCGCAACGATATTCGGGTTCGGCCTACTGGGGCTCAGTCAATTGACCGACATCATCGCCGCGATCGCGGTGCAGCGGACGGATTCGCTCGCACCGCCGATCGGCTTGTGCGTCGTCCACCTCGCGACCGCGATGTACCTCATTCTGCAGGGCCGCACGAAATTGTCGAAACAGGAACGCAAGCCGACAAGCGAGACTTCTATTTCGGGGGCGGAGCCGGCTTGAGACTTTCGGCCAGCAGCGCCCGCAATGTCGCGGCGAGCTCGGCCGATTGCGCGCCGTCGATGCCGCCGACCGGCGCCATCATTCTCTCCCTCAATTCACGGACGTCTGCCACAGCTTTTCCGAATACCGCCTTTCCGGACTCCGTCAGCGTGAGTTCCACCGCGCGCGGGTCGGTCGGCTTGGGCGTCCGAGCCACGAAACCGGCCCGCTCCAAGGCGCGCACCAGCTTCGACACGTAGACGGCGTCCAGGCCGGTGACGTCGCCCAACTCCCGCTGACTCGGTCGCATTCCGCTTTGCGTCAAACCGTACAGCGGGGCCAGCACCAAATACTGCGCCTGCGTCAGGCCGTGCGGCGCAAGCGTGCGGTCCATCGCGGCGCGCCATTCCATGGACAATCTCCACACCAGATGGCCGACATTGTTGTTCATTTCACGCTGCAGCCGCTCCACATTGTCAGCGTACCTGGGCGTAAGCCGTCGACGGCCGAGCCGGGGCGCCGCCGAGGCAAAGCGAAATCGGTCGAACCAGCCACAATAGTTGCCATGTATATAATGTACTTGTACTCTATTGGATGAGTGGCGCCCCTCCCGCCACGCGACGCGAACCCGCTTCGACGCGGAATTACGGAAGGAATCGATCTCATGAAGAACCACAAAACCGCCGCTCTCGCGGCGCTGCTGCTCGTCACCACGGCGGCGTGCTCGACCGACAGCGCGACGGCCGACGACAACAGCGCCCAGCCGACCACGGCGCAGGCTCAGCAGCCGCCCGGCCAGGGGAAGACGCTCACCGGACAAGACATCGGGGAAGCGCAAGGCAGCCTGGAACTGATTCTCGAGGACTCGATCGCCGGCTCCGGAGTGAACACCACCGAGTATGTGGTCCTGAAGGCGCTCGGCGCCCGCGGACCACAGGCGCAGCCGAATGGCTTCTACGAATTCCTCACTCAGCAAAGACAACTGAAACTCGACAAGACCGCCGCAGTCGCACTGGTCAATGGTTTGGTTCAACGCGGCCTGGTCACCGATCCCGGCGCGGGCGCGCTCGCCGTGACCGACGCAGGCGCGCAACTCAATAAGACCCTCGCGGACCGGGTCGCACCCATCACGTCCAAGATCTTCGCCGACATCAGCGAGTCCGATCTGCAAACGGCACACCGCGTCCTGCGCAGCGCCATCGACAAAGCGCACACACTGCGAGGCACGCGGTGACCACGCCGCGCCCGGATCGGTGCGACAGCGGACGTGACCCCACGTGAGGGTTTCGTCGGCATGGATCACCACCAGGCGCTTTCGTCGTCAATGACGACCTGCCGGTTCACCTTTCCACCTCGCACCTGAACTCCACGCGGGACCACACAACTACCACGCGCAGCTAGTGTACATAGATACTATTTCCATGTAATCTATCTTGAGTCGGACGCTTGTCCAGTAGAACGAGAAGATCATGTGCGACATTACGGGTTGCGTGGCATGGGATGGCCTGCAGGACAGTGACAACAGCGCTGTCACGCGAATGACAGAGCAGCTGGCGCACCGCGGACCCGACGGGTCAGGATTCTGGCAGGACCGCCACGCCGCACTAGGCCACGCACGGCTGTCCATCATCGACATCGCGAACGGAACACAGCCGATGGCGCTCGGGAACCAGCCCGGCCACAGGCTGGCCATCACCTACAACGGTGAGCTCTACAACTACCGTGAACTGCGTTCGATACTGCGCGGGCGCGGGCGGATATTCCGGACGAACTCCGACACCGAGGTGGTGTTGCAGGCATTCGCCGAGTGGGGTCAGCGCTGCGTCGACCGCTTTACCGGCATGTTCGCGTTCGCGGTGTGGGACGAGCACGAACACCGGCTTACGCTGGCGCGCGATCCGCTCGGGGTCAAGCCGCTGTTCTACGTCGACGACGGCGCCCGGATACTGTTCGGCAGCGAAGAGAAGGCCATACTGGCGCATCCGGCTATCGAACCCGTTTTGGACGAGGTCGGGTTGGCCGAATTGTTCTGTATGACACCGATGATGAACCGAGGCCTTGGCGTGCTGCACGGTTTCCGTCAGGTAGAGCCGGGACACGTGATGACATTCGGCCCGGCCGGCCCGGTGTCGCGATGCTATTGGCGGCTGGAGGCCAGGCCGCACCTCGCGGGCGTCGACGCCACGGCGCGTCGCCTTCGCGAGCTGCTCCAGACGTCCGTCGCCGGACAGTTGGTGGCCGATGTGCAAGTGGGCGCGATGCTTTCGGGCGGTGTCGACTCGACCGCGGTCGCCGCCATCGCTGTGAACCACGGCGGCACTAGGCACCTCGCCACCTACGACGTCGACTACGCGTGCGAAGGGGCCAACTACTCGTCTTCGGCTCTGCACGTCGACCGGGACGCGCCGTGGGCGGCTAAGGCTGCCGCCCACATCGGATCCCACCACTCGAGTTGCATTGTGAGCACCGACGATCTCCTCGCGGCTCAGGACTACACCCTGCACGTCTGGGGACGACCGATGCACCGCCTGGCCAACATCTCGCTCTACCTGCTGTTTCGCCACATCAGAAACACCGGCGCCACAGTAGTTGTCGGCGGCGAGGGAGCCGACGAGGCCTTCGCAGGCTATGCGTGGTGGCGATCAGCGCCGGTCGATTCCTTCCCCTGGCACGGGACCTACCCCCAGGCGGTCGGGCTGCTGCGGCCGGAGTTGTCCGAGCGCAGCGTGTTCCGTCACTACGCCGCCGACAGCTACGCGACGGCCCGGGCACACATTCCCCACCTGTCGACCGACACTTCCGAGGACCGCCGTGCGCGGGAGATCTCCTGGCTCACCTACACCTACTATCTCGACTACCTCCTGCACCGAGTGGACCGAATGAGCATGGCCGCAGGCGTAGAGGCGCGGGTCCCGTTCTGCGATCACGAACTGGTGCAGTACGCCTGGAATCTGCCGTGGCAGTTGAAGAACCACGGCGGCATCGAGAAGGGCATCCTCCGGACAGCCATGGCCGACCTGCTGCCGCACGACATCGCCTACCGGCGCAAGAGCGGCTACCCGGTGGCTCTGACTGCCGCCTACCAGTGCGCGCAATACGATGCCGCGCGCGCGGTCGTCGGCGACCGGCACGCTCCGATATGGCAGATCGTCGACCGATCCGCCATCACCACGATCCTCGATCGCGCCGTCGAGCACGCCGCTGCGGACTGGACCGATCTCAACCGCGTCGCCTACGTCCTGGAAACCGACATGTGGCTGCGCGCGGTGCACGTTCGGATTGACTGAGACACACGCCCGGCCTCGACCTACGCCACGAACTGACCCAGCTCGCCGATGGCCTTGGCGGCCCATTCCTGAACTTCCGGTCGGACGGCCGCCTCGACACCGGCAGTGATCCCGGCGCTGAGCGGCGCGAGAATGCCCTTCAGGACGTGGAGGGCGCGACGAATGCTGCGCGTGTTGGGCTCGTCGGCAGTTGTCTCGGTGAGGATCTCCTTGGCTGAATCCTCTGCGTCGGCTCGGATGTCAGCATCGAGCCCGAGATCCGGCAACTTCTGCATGAGCGCGACGATGGCCTCCGTCAGGCGCTCGTAGCCTGGGGCGATGGTCTCGGTCGTATTGTCTTGGCGCTGCGACACGGTGGCATTTCCCCATGCGAGCTGCGCGCCGTTCGCGTCCCCGTGAATGACCGGCCCGTGGTAGTTGTGAACGTTGGTTTGCGGGAGGGCCTCGAGCACCTTTTCGTCCGTTACCTGCACCGGGACGCGCACGGGATGCTTGGCGAACTCCCGCTCGAGGGCCTTGCTCATCTCCTCGATACCGCGCTTGTTGATCTCGAACCCGTTGACCATGGATGCCTTTCTCGGCAGGACGATGCCGGCGAAGCCGACCGGCGTTGTCGTGCGGCTTGCCAGTCTAGCCGTCGCACAGGACAGCGCTCGGCGGCGGCGACAGCCCCATACCGTACGCCGAGACAGGTATGGAGAACGCACACTTTCGGCGAATCTCGTGCGACAGATGCCGTTTCCAGCCGAAACTGTGCCGTTGGCCGACCTCCGCACGCCGCGATCCTGCCCAGGCAGTCCGCGCCGGCGTCCCGCGCAGCTGGTACGGGTGTTGTCAACGCTTCTCCCTGCGAAAATGCATCACCGTGGATCACGCGAGTGCTTGCCCGAGCCCAAGTCACCGCGCAGGAGGCTTGGATCATCGATCGGCCGTTCCGACGTTGGCGATCACCGAGGCCACCTGTCTGGCCGGACCCAGTGAAACACCGGGAACAGCTAACTTTCTTAATGCAAGCCCAGTGGATAAACTGGTCCGATGCTCGGCAAGACTTATGAATCCCAGGCGTGCTCGATTGCGCGAGCGCTGGAGGTGGTCGGTGAGCGGTGGAGTCTGCTGATCGTCCGGGACGCACTGTTTGCTGGGACGACCCGCTACAGCGACTTCCAGCACAACCTCGGCATCGCGACCAATATTCTGCGCACTCGCCTCGATGGTTTCGTAGCGGCGGGAGTCATGGAACGCCGCCGATACGCCCGGCAGCCCGATCTCTATGAGTACGTGCTGACCGAGAAGGGGCGCGAACTCGGTCCCGCCCTCATAGCTCTCACAGAGTGGGGCGACCGGTGGGCCGCCCCCGGCGAACCGCCAATTCTATACCGGCACAGCGTGTGCGGCGGTCCGATCACCCAGCAGACGATCTGTTCCGGCTGCGGGCCGGTGCAGGACATTGCCGAGGTTACCGTGCAACCCGGGCCCGGCATGCCCGCCGAGTACCTGGCCGGCCGACGACGGACGGGGTAACCACCGCCATCGCCTCGGCATGTCGATGACGATCATGTCCTGCCTCCACGCGCGGTAGGCGAGATGGCTCAGCGGTCGACCCCTACGGCCGTGGCGGCGTCCCGGTGGGCGGCGACGTCCCCGTCGTCCTTCGGATTCGGTTGGCCAACACCCGAATTGATCAGATTCCGCAGACTTCCCTCGAGGTAGCCACCCCAGCCGTTGGCGCAGATGTCGTAGCACTCACACTGCGGAACCAGGCCGACGTGGGTGAAGGCGACCTCCGCGCCGCCGTCTCGTTCGGTGATATCGAAGACGACCCGGGTGTCTTTCCACTCGGACTGGTCGGCTGTGAAATCGAAGTAGTTGTCCAGGATGTGCCAGACCACCTTGCGACCGGGTACGAGTTCGGTGACGCGGACTGTACAGCGGTGCATGTCTTGGTAGCGGTAGGTGAATTCCTCGCCTACCCGATCGGTGACGCCCTCGACGGCTTGTGACCACCAACCGCGGACGTTGGTGATGCCTTCGAATGCTTGCTGCGCGGTCGCTTCCACCGAAAACGTGGTGCTGTAGCTCTGCCCACCATCTACTTGCGTCATGCAAGTTAAGGTAGGTCATCCACTTTCATGACACAAGCTCCGCGGTGGGTGGGCAAGGCCACGGTTGTCGACCGACCACTTTTCGGCGTCGGCGGTGTCCTGGCCACCGACCCGGCGTGGGCAGCGAGGCCGACTCGCGCCGAGCCGCCTTTCCCTGTGATCGCCGGTCCGGACGATGGCGATCCAGTCGAGATGGCCACCCGGTTCGTCACCCACCACCGCCTTCCGCTGCGGATACCCCCGACGACGACCCCATTTACACCGACGGCAGACTGCAGGCCCGCACGCCACCGGCCCGACGTTCGAACGTGGCTGAATTCAGCCACGACCGGATTGCGCGGCAACTCGCCCGGGCTCGAGCCCGAATAGCGAGCCGCCCATTTTTCGACTGACGGCGTGTCTATTCAGAGGTATCAGAGAACAGTGGCCTCGTTGAGGTCGTTGTGCAGAGTTCGCATTGGCGGTGGTGTGAATGGACAACCTAGCGTCCGACCGGTATGGCATCAATTGGGTTGGTTGGGACGGTGACGATGCCGCGTGGCTGGTCGACACCTTCATCGCCGAGATGCGCGCCGAAGAACCATACGTGCTGGGTTTTCCGGCGAACCTCGATTTCGCGTTCGGCCGATTCGCCGGGCTGCTCGACGTTTTCGCGAACAACGTCGGCGATCCGCACAGCGACGAGAAATCCGCCGTCAGCTCCAAGGCCATGGAGCGCGCCGTGGTGGAGTTCATGACCCGACTTGCCAACGGTGATCCCGACGACGTCTACGGATACGTGACCTCCGGCGGCAGCGAGGCCAACCAGTTCGGCCTGGACCGCGGCTGTGCGATGCTGCCCGACGCGAAGATCTACTGCAGTGCGGGAGCGCACAATTCGATCCGCAAGAACGCCCGGCTGATGCGCACCGAACTGGTCGAGGTGCCCTGCGA
>JABFVX010000498.1 GCA_013362555.1 Mycobacteriaceae bacterium | reverse complement strand
CAGGATGCGGTGAACCGGGATGTCCTGGGCACGAAGGCACTCCAGTGCGTCCGCCAGGTTGCACAGCATGCCCTCCACCGCGGCCCGGGCGACGTGGGCCGGAGTCATCGCGTCCGTGCGCAGGCCGTGCAGGCTGCCGGAGGCATGCGGGTAGTTCGGCGTGCGCTCGCCGCCCAGGTAGGGCAGCAGCACCAGGCCGCCTGCTCCAGGATCGCCTTGGCGGGCAAGCGCTTCCAGCCCCGCCAGATCGACGCCGAGCAATGCTGCCGTCGCGTCGAGCACCTGGGCGGCGTTGAGCGTGCACACCAGCGGCAAGAACTGGCCGGTGGCGTCGGCGAAGCCCTGCACCGCGCCGCTCGGGTCGCGCGGCGGCCGCGGGGACCGGGCGAAGGCAGTGCCGCTGGTGCCGAGCGAGACCACCACGTCGCCCGCACCGATGCCGAGACCCAGTGCGGCTCCGGCATTGTCGCCCATCCCGGCGGCGACCGCCGTGCCGGAGGCAGTGTGACCGGCGATTCCGGCAGGCTCGATCACCCGCGGCAGCTCGGGCCGCCTGCCGCGGAAGGCGAGGTCGACCAGGTTAGTGCGGTAGCCGTCGGCGGCCGACCAATACCCGGTTCCCGAGGCGTCGCTGCGGTCGGTGGTGGGCCGCGCGCCGGAGTCCGGCCCGCCGCGCAGCCGCCAGGTGAGATAGTCGTGCGGCAACATCACCTGGGCCACCCGGTCCGCCGCGGCGGGCTCGTTGTCGGCCACCCAGCGCAGCTTGGCCACTGTCGTCGCGGCCACGGGCGCCAGGCCGACCGCATCCACCCACGCCTGCGGCCCGCCGAACTCGCCGATCAGCGCCTCGGCCGCATCCGCGGAGCGAATGTCGTTCCACAGCAGGGCGTCTCGCACTGGAAGGCCGCGGTCGTCCACCGTGACCAGGCCGTGCTGCTGGCCCGCCACGGCCATCGCCTCGACGTGGTGCAGCAGCCCGGCGCCTGCTTCCTGGAGCGCCTCCCACCACGCCTGGGCGGGCACCTCGGTGCCGCCGGGATGCCCGGCGCGCCGCTCGTCCGCGACCGCCCCGGTCTCGGCGTCGCACACCACCACCTTGCACGACTGGGTGGAACTGTCCACCCCCGCGACCAGGGCCATGGCTAGCTCGGCGTGAGCTGGATCTTGCGCCCCACGCCGTCGCGGAAAGCCTGCAGGGCCGCGCCGAATTCGTCCAGGCCGAAGCTGTGGGTGATCATGACCTCGGCGTCGAGCACGCCCGTGCCCATGAGCTCCGCGGCCCGGCCGAAGCTGTGCAGCACCGCCATGGATCCGACGATGGTGATCTCGTCGTTGTAGATCCGGAACGGGGACACCGCGGCGGCGGCCTCGCCCGGTGCGACGCCGAACTGCTGGTAGACCCCGCCGCGGCGGACCCGCCCGATCGCGTCCTCGATGACCGGGACCACGCCGGTGCAGTCGATGACCACCTCCCAGCCCTGCGGCCGCCCGAACGCGTCGGCTCCGGTCGCGGTGGCATCGGCGCCCAGTGCCTGGGCGACGTCCAGGCGCGCGGTGTTGATGTCGACCACCGACACCGATGCCGCGCCCGCTCGGGCGGCCAGTCGCAGCATCATCAGGCCCATCGTGCCCGCGCCGTAGATCAGATAGTGCGAGCCGAGCGCGCGCGGCAGCCGGTCGAAGGCGTGCACGGCGCACGAGAGCGGCTCGATCAGCGCGGCGTGGGCGTAGCTGAGGTGGTCCGGGATCGGGAAGCAGTTCGCCGCGGGCACCGCGACGAACTCCGCCATCGCCCCGTCGACGGTGTCGCCGATGGCGCCCCAGTTCTCGCACAGGTTCCCGCGCCCGATGGCGCAGTAGTGGCAGCCGCCGCAGAACAGCGACGGGTCCACCGCCACCCGGTCGCCCTCGCGCCGCCCGGCGACCGAAATCCCGCACGCCACAACCTCGCCCGCGAACTCGTGCCCCGGCACGATCGGATAGGGCGTCGGCGGGAACTCGCCCTGCACGATGTGTACGTCAGTGCCGCAAATCCCGACGGCTCCGACTCGCACGACGACTTGTTCCGCCCCCGGCGTCGGATCCGCGACCTCGCGAACCCCGAACTCGCCGGGCCGTTCAATGACCACCGCGCGCATAGGCCGCCTCCCACAAAAAGCGTAGACCAACCCCACACCCGAAGTACGCATTTACACCCGCAGCTGCGGGTGTAAATGCGTACTTCGGGTGTGGGGGTTCAGCGTTTGGGGCGGGTGCGGAGGTAGTCGACCGCCTCGTCGGCGTGGGCTTTGCCGCGCAGTTCGCTGCTGATGACTTTGAGGATGGTGCGGTCGGAGTCGATGACGAACGTGGTGCGCTTGACAGGCGAGATCGCCGCCAGCAGAGTGCGTCTCACCCCGAACTGCGCCGCGATCGCGCCGTCCTCGTCGGACAGCAGCGGATAGTCGACGCTCTGTTTGTCGGCGAAGCCGGCCTGGGTCTGCACCGAGTCGGTGCTGATGCCGACCCGGCTCGCGCCCACCGCCGCGAAATCCGGCCCGAGGTCGCGGAAATGGCAGGCTTCGACGGTGCACACGGGGGTGTTCGCGGCGGGATAGAAGAACAAGACCACCGGACCCTCCGACAGCAGCTCGTCGAGCGACCTCACGGTCCCGGTCTGGTCGGGAAGCTCGAACTGCGGTGCGCGTTCTCCCTCTTTCATGAGCCGAACAATACTGCGCCGGATGCGCTGCTCGCGAGTTCGAACCCCTCCAGAATGACCCGTGACGTGCGCCTGACGCACGTCACGGGTCATTCTGGAGGTTTCAGACTCCCATGATCGCGGCGACCTCCGGGCTGCGGATGTCCATGACGTCGAACAGTCCCACCGCCCGCAGCGGTGGCTTGAGCTCTTGCAGCCGGTTCACGATGAGCTGGTACTCCTCGCCGTTCTTGGTCTTGTCCAGCCCCTCCAGCGCCTTGACGTAGGTGATGAAGGCGGCCATCGAGCCGCGGCCGGGAACGTGGCCCGCCAGGTTGACGTGGTTGAGCTGGTCATGCGGGACCGGGCGCGCATGCTCCGGGCCGGCGGTCTTCGGGGGGTACATCACTGTGGTCTCCTCTCGAAATGACGCCTTCCGATTGCGAGAGTGTAGTGACGGCAGGCACTGCCGATAGCAATGGGGCATCAGTCGACGGGCTCAGGCAGCGAGTATCGGCCGGTCAATGCGGTACAGCGCGTGGGCTCGGCCGTCTATCGGATTGTCCGGCTCGAGATCGCCGACGGCGACCCGCTCGAAGCCCGCCTTCTCCAGCGCCCGCCACGACGAAATGTTGCCCAGTGGCACCGGAACCACGACGGTGTCGGCGACGGGCACGTCGGACCAGATCGACGCGATGGCCGAGTCGATCATCCGGCTGCCGAGGCCGTGCCCGAGCCGGTTCGGATCGCCGACGAGATAGTCGATGGTCATCGCGTCCTTTGGCACCTCCGCGATGGCGGCGAGGTCGTCGCGGTAGGCCGGATAGTCGTCCAGCCTGCACCGCTGGACCAGCCCGACCGGAGCTCCGTCCAGGTAGGCCAACAAGTCCTCCGAAGGCTCCTCGCCGCGTGCGGCGGGAGCGAAATCCCGGATCACCCCGGCCATCGAGGTGTCGTGGTTCCACCACCGAGCTACGTGAGGCTGACGCAGCCACTCACGCACCAGGGCGAAATCGTGTTCGCCGAGCCGACGCCAGGTGATCACCGCACCAGTATTGCGCGCGAGCTGCCGCCCGGGCCAGCGCATTTGACTGCAAATATTCCCATTTCTGGGAAGCGCAACAATGAGATTCAGGACGTCACCTGGTTGCGGAAATAAAGCGGGGGATATGGATTTCGTTGACGGATTGATCAACATCGGCGTGCCGGTCGCCGTGCAGTTGGCGCTTCCCACCAAGCTCGTCGGTCCGGTCGGCGTGACCGTCAGCGGCATCGTGGGCGGCGCGGCCGCTGGGTACCTGTCCGCGCTGTACCACGGCGAAGACCCGACCGGCCGGGTGGTGCGTGGCGCAGTGGGCGGCGCGCTGGTGGGTTTCGGCAACCATGTGCTGACCCAGAAGCTGGGCCTCAATCTGCTGGGCAAGGCCGTGCCGCTGCCGAAGAACGTGAAAATCGTCAACACCCTGGGCAAGGTCCTGGAGTACGCCAAACCGCGAATACTGCCCGCGACGCTGATGGGCGGCGCCGGGTTTCTCACGGGCGAGGCAAGCGACTACTTCTCCGGACAGCCGGTCGCCTTGCTTGCACCCGAAGACTGTCCCGATGTCCCGCCGGTGAAGAAGCCGCCGAAACTCGCACCCGAGGTGGACAAGGTCTACGACCAGCTGCCGCAGTTCTTCTGCCGCGCCGCGCACGTGCTCGGGCGCAACCGCCGGTACAAGATGCGCAAGGAGGCCGACCCGCCGCCTGCCGACCCCGCGCCGCTGCACATTGCGGACGTCAAGAGCGGCGTCGCCGCCTACGACTCCACCAAGACTTCCATCAACACCAACGCCGCGGCCGTGTCCACGTCGGAAACCCAGCTGCTGACGCACGTCACGCTCACCAAGGAGATCGCCGAGGACGGCCACGAGGCGGTGATCCGGGTGGTCAAACGCCTCAATGACGTCGCCGACGACGCGCCGCGCGGCACCGATGTCAACGCCATGGTCCTCACCGCTGTCGACAAGGCGGTGAAGGAGACCAACGACGTGTTGGAATGGGCCAAGAACGCCAACGACGCGGTCGCGAAGAAGGTCAAGCCACCTCCGGTGCCCCGCTGACACACCCGGCTGGAACAATCGAGCGCATGCATGGCGCGCCCCCCTCCCACGCGACCACGACCACCCGCGAGCGGTTCCGGCAGCTGGCCGCCGAACACCGGGTGGTGCCGGTGACCCGCAAGGTGCTTGCGGATTCCGAGACTCCGCTGTCGGCGTACCGCAAGCTCGCGGACAACCGCGCGGGCACTTTCCTGTTCGAGTCCGCGGAGAACGGCAGCTCGTGGACCAGGTGGTCGTTCATCGGCGTGCACAGCACGGCCGCGCTGACGGTTGCCGACGGCGTCGCGGCCTGGCAGGGCGCGGTGCCCGCGGGCGTTCCGAGCGGCGGCGACCCGCTGGTCGCGCTGCGCGACACCCTGGAGCTGCTGCGCACGGAGCGCATTCCGGGTCTGCCGCCTCTCACCGGCGGCATGGTCGGCTATTTCGGCTACGACATCGTGCGCCGCATCGAGCGGCTGCCCAGCCACGCCGCCGACGACCTCGGCGTGCCGGAGATGGTGATGCTGCTGGCCACCGACCTCGCCGCGTTCGACCATCACGAAGGCGCCATCACCCTGATCGCCAACGCGGTGAACTGGGACGGCGGCGCCGAGGGCGTGGACGCCGCCTACGACGACGCGCTCGCCCGGCTCGACCGCATGACCGCCGCGCTGAGCAGGCCCGCGCCGTCCACCGTCGCGGTGTACGACCAGCCCGTTCCGGATTTCCGCCGCAGACGCACCACCGCGGAGTTCGGCGCGGACGTGCGCAGGCTGATCAAGGAGATCGAGGCGGGCGAGGCGTTCCAGGTCGTGCTGTCGCAGCGCTTCGAGATGGACTACCCGACCGACGACCCGGCCGCCGCGCTGAACCTGTACCGGATGCTGCGCGCCTCCAACCACAGCCCGTACATGTACTTGATGCACGTGCCTCAGCGCGACGAGAGCGGCGAGCGCATCGGGTTCTCGATCGTCGGCTCCAGCCCCGAGTCGCTGGTCACCGTCTTCGACGGCGTCGCCACCACGCACCCGATCGCGGGCACCCGCTGGCGCGGCGCCGACCCGGAGGAAGACACGCTGCTCGGCAAGGAACTGCTGCACGACGAAAAGGAGAACGCCGAGCACCTGATGCTCGTCGACCTGGGCCGCAACGACCTCGGCCGGGTCTGCGAACCGGGCACGGTGAAAGTCACCGAGTACCGCACGCTCGAGCGCTACAGCCATGTGATGCACCTGGTCTCGACCGTCACGGGCAGGCTCGCCGCGGGCAAGCGCGCCTGGACGCGGTGACGGCGTGTTTCCCGGCGGGCACCCTGTCCGGCGCTCCCAAGGTCCGCGCCATGGAGCTGATCGAGGAGCTGGAGCCCACCCGCCGCGGCACCTACGCGGGCATCGTCGGCTATCTCGACTTCGCGGGCGACGCCGACACCGCCATCGCCATCCGCACCGCCCTGCTCAAGGACGGGACGGCCTTCGTCCAAGCCGGCGCGGGCATCGTCGCCGACTCGGACCCGGACTACGAGGACACCGAGTCCCGCAACAAAGCCATGGCGGTCCTCAACGCCGTGGCCGCCGCCCGCACCCTCCGCACCGTCAGCGACTAGCACCCCTCCGGAACGACCCGTGATGTGCGCCCAGGCGCAACTGATGGGTCGCGTAACGTGGCGCGGAGGCGGGACCGGACTGCAGCGGAGGAGTGCGAGATGAGCGAGCGGCAGTCCGGCGCCCCGCTGGTTCCGGTGGCGGCCGTCGCCGCCGGGGCGGCGTGCCTGTGGGGGTCGTCGCGGATGACGTGGGTGTCGGTGGACTCCGCCGACGGCCTCGCGCCGCCCCGGACCGACCACCTCCTCGGCAGCACGTGGTTCGGCGCGCTGACGCCCCTGGCGCTCGCGCTGCTGGCCGCCGTCGCCGCCGTCCTCGCCACGAAAGGGGGGTGGCGGCAGGGCGTCGGGGTGGTGATCGCCGTGATCGGCGGCGCGGCGGCGGTGCCCGCGCTGGCGCTGATATCCCATTCCGGAGTGACCGCAGCCCGGGCCAAGTCGCTGGCCGACCTGCCGGGACGGGCGGATGTCACGGCGGTCCACGCGGCGGCGCTGCCGGGAGTTCTGGCACTGGTCGGGGCGCTGTCGGCGTTTGTCGCCGGAGTGTGGCTGGCGCGCCGCGCGGCGCGGGCGGGCGGACTGTCCGGAAAGTACTCCGCCCCGGCGGCCCGCAAACAGGCCGCGGCGCGGCGCGCGCACGACGACGGCGAAGTCTCCGAGCGGGTGCTGTGGGACGCCCTCGACGCGGGCGAGGACCCGACCGCCGACAAGCCGGCCGACCCCGGCTGAGGAGCAGCTGAGAGGTTGCTTACAGGAGTTTGCCGGACCCGGCGGAAACTGCCGGGAGCCGGGCCTTTAATCTTGGGTGGCGCCGCAGGCGGGCCGAGGGCCGTTTCCACCGCCTCAGGCCGCTCTTCCAGAAAGGAACCGGGCCACGAATGACCACCGTACTCGACTCGATACTGGACGGTGTCCGAGCCGATCTGGCCGCCCGTGAGGCCCTGGTTGATTTCGCCGCGATCAAAGTCGAAGCCGCCGCCGCCCCCGCCGCCTTGAACGCCGCCGCCGCGCTGCGGGCGTCCGACATCGGCGTCATCGCCGAGGTGAAGCGGGCCAGTCCCTCCAAGGGCGCGCTCGCCGACATCCCCGACCCGGCCAAGCTGGCCGCCGCCTACCAGGACGGCGGTGCGCGGGTCATCAGCGTGCTCACCGAGGGCAGGCGCTTCCATGGCTCGCTGGCCGACCTGGACGCGGTGCGCGCCGCGGTCACCATTCCCGTGCTGCGCAAGGACTTCATCGTCGGCCCGTACCAGATCCACGAGGCGCGCGCGCACGGCGCCGACCTGATCCTGCTCATCGTGGCCGCGCTCGACCAGCCGACGCTGATCGCCCTGCTCGACCGCACCGAGTCGCTCGGCATGACCGCCCTGGTCGAGGTGCACACCGAAGAAGAGGCCGACCGCGCGCTGGAGGCGGGCGCCTCGGTCATCGGCGTGAACGCGCGCAACCTGAAGACTCTCGACGTCGATCCGGACGTGTTCGCCCGGATCGCCCCCGGCCTGCCCTCGCACGTCATCAAGGTGGCCGAGTCGGGCATCCGCAACACCTCCGACCTGCACTCCTATGCGGGCGCGGGGGCGGACGCGGTGCTGGTGGGCGAGAGCTTGGTGACCAACGGCGACCCGCGCGGCGCGGTGGCCGACCTGGTCGCGGCCGGCGCCCACCCGTCCTGCCCGAAGCCGGTGCGGTGAGAGTGGCCGACCAGGCCGACCAGCCTCTGCCTTCGGCGGGCGACGGGATCCTCGGGCGCACGCACGAGCCGGACTCCCGCGGGCGCTTCGGCGCCTACGGCGGACGGCACGTGCCGGAAGCTCTCATGGCAACCATCGACGAGGTCGCCGCCGCGTACGACAAGGCCCGCCTCGACGACGGTTTCCGCACCGAATTGGACCGGCTGCAGCGCGATTACGCGGGCCGCCCGTCGCCGGTGTACGAAGCCGCGAAGCTGTCCGCGCATGCGGGCGGCGCCCGAATCCTGTTGAAGCGCGAGGATCTCAACCACACCGGCTCGCACAAGATCAACAATGTGCTCGGCCAGGCGCTGCTGGCGCAGCGCATGGGCAAGACCCGCGTCATCGCGGAAACCGGTGCGGGCCAGCATGGCGTCGCCACCGCCACCGCGTGCGCGCTGCTCGGGCTGGACTGCGTGATCTACATGGGCGCGGTGGACACCGCCCGGCAGGCGTTGAACGTCGCCCGGATGCGCCTGCTCGGCGCGAAAGTCGTCGCGGTGACGTCGGGTTCCCGGACGCTCAAGGACGCGATCAACGAGGCGCTGCGGGACTGGGTCACCAACGCGCACAACACGTACTACTGCTTCGGCACCGCCGCAGGCCCGCACCCGTTCCCGCTGCTGGTGCGCGACTTCCAGCGCGTCATCGGCTTGGAGGCGAGGGCTCAGGTGCTCGACCGCGTCGGCAGGCTGCCCGACGCCGTCGTCGCCTGCGTCGGCGGCGGATCCAACGCCATCGGCATCTTCCACGCTTTCCTCGACGACCCGGCCGTGCGCCTGGTCGGCTACGAAGCCGCCGGTGACGGCGTCGAAACCGGAAGGCACGCCGCGACATTCACCGGCGGTTCGCCCGGTGCGTTCCAGGGCGCCTATTCGTACCTGCTCCAGGACGAAGACGGGCAGACGATCGAATCCCATTCGATCTCGGCGGGATTGGACTATCCCGGCGTCGGCCCGGAACACGCCTACCTCAAGGACTCCGGCCGCGCTGACTACCGCCCGGTCACCGATGCCGAAGCGATGGACGCCCTGTTGCTGCTGTCCCGCGTCGAAGGCATCATCCCGGCCATCGAATCCGCCCACGCGGTGGCGGGCGCGCTCGAGCTGGGCAAGGAGCTCGGTCCCGGCGCGGTCATCCTGGTCAACATCTCCGGCCGCGGCGACAAGGACATGGAGACCGCCGCGAAGTGGTTCGGCCTCTACGACGAGGACCCTGGAACGCGGCCGACGGGAGAGGGCGCACCGTGAGTGTTGTTGCCGACGCGTTCGCCGCGTGCCGGGCGGAGGGGCGCGCGGCACTGATCGGGTATCTGCCGGTCGGCTACCCGGATCTGCCCGGCTCGCTGGAAGTGTTGCGGGCGATGGTCGAATCCGGTTGTGACATCATCGAAGTCGGCATCCCCTATTCCGACCCGGTGATGGACGGCCCGACCATCCAGGCCGCCGCAGAGCAGGCGCTGCGCGGGGGCGCCCGGGTGCGCGACGTATTCCGCGCCACCGAGACGATCGCCGCCGCGGGCGGCCGGGCCGTCGTGATGAGCTACTGGAATCCGGTGCTGCGCTACGGCGTCGACGCCTTCGCCAGGGACCTCGCCGCCGCCGGCGGGTTGGGGATGATCACCCCCAACCTGATACCCGAAGAGGCCGACGACTGGTTCGCCGCCTCCGAGGCGCACGGCTTGGACCGCGTATTCCTGGTCGCCCCGTCGTCGACGGAGGAGCGGCTGGCCATGACAGTCAAGGCGTGCAGCGGTTTCGTGTACGCGGCGTCCACGATGGGCGTCACCGGCGCCCGCGACGCGGTGTCCGACGCCGCCCCGGAGTTGGTAGGCCGCGTGCGCGCCGTCTCCGACATCGCGGTCGGCGTCGGCCTCGGCGTCCGCTCCGGAGCCCAGGCGGCAGAGATCGCGGCCTACGCCGACGGCGTCATCGTCGGCTCCGCCCTGGTCTCCGCCGCGGGCCGAAACCTCGCCGCCGTCCGAGACCTCACCGCCGAACTCGCCGCAGGCGTCCGCAACCCGACAGCCTGATCGTCTCCAGAATGACCCGTGAAGTGCGCTGGGCGCACTTCACGGGTCATTCCGGACGATGCTCGGCTGGTGGGCGCCCGCGGGTGCGCGGCAGCGACACGGGATGGGTGGTCCGCCCGGTGCGGGTGGGGCACCCGGTACGGTTGCCGTCGTGACATCGACTGTGCTCGCCTACATTCCCAGCCCGTCGCGCGGCGTGTGGAGTGTGGGGCCGATCCCGATCCGTGCGTACGCGGTGTGCATCATCCTCGGCATCATCGTCGCGATCTGGTGGGGCGACCGGCGGTGGGTAGCGCGCGGCGGAAAGCCGGGGACCATCCTCGACGTGGCTATGTTCGCGGTGCCGTTCGGCCTGCTCGGCGGCAGGCTGTACCACGTGGCCACGGACTGGCGCACGTACTTCGGCGCGGGCGGCGACCCGTGGGGCGCCTTCAAGGTGTGGGAAGGCGGCCTGGGGATCTGGGGCGCGGTCCTGCTCGGCGGCGTCGGCGCGTGGATCGGCTGCCGGGTGTTCAAGATTCCGCTTGCGCCGCTCGGCGACGCACTTGCACCGGCGATCCTGCTCGCGCAGGCCATCGGCAGGCTCGGCAACTACTTCAACCAGGAATTGTACGGCCGCGCCACCAATCTGCCCTGGGGCCTGAAGATCTACGAGCGCTACGACCCGGACACGCTGCAAGTGGACAACCTCAACGGCATTTCCACCGGGCAGTTGGACGGCATCGTCCACCCCACGTTCCTGTACGAGATGCTGTGGAACCTGGTGATAGTCGCGCTGCTGGTGTGGGCGGACCGCCGCTTCACCCTCGGCCACGGCAGGCTTTTCGCGCTCTATGTCGCGGGCTACTGCCTCGGCAGGCTCGGCGTCGAACTGCTTCGCGACGATCCCGCCACCCACCTCTTCGGCGTCCGGATCAACGTCTACACCGCCGTCCTCGTCGGCCTCGCCGCCCTCGTCTACTTCCTGCGCGCCCCCCGCGGCCGCGAAGAGCCGGAAGAGCTCGTCCCCGCGGACGAGCGGGCATCCGACCCCGAGCCCACGGCCGAAGACAAACCCGCTGCCGACGTCTCCACCCCTGCCGACGAGTCCGCCCCCGCCGACGATTCGATGCCCCCCGAGTCCTCGCAGGCCGCCAAATCTCCGGAATGACCCCGCGCCTGACGCACGTCGCGGGTCATTCCGGAGCGGGGCGGCGAAACTCAGCCGCCGCGGGTTTGGCGTGCGCCCGGGCCGGGGCCCGCACTGACGGTGACGCCTTCCGAGGCGATGCGGACGGAGCCGCCGGACGTTCGGGCCGTCACCACACACGACACCGGATTGCCTGCGAGATGCAGGTCCGGTGCGAGGCGCAGGGTGGACAGCGGCCCGGTGGTCTTGTCGGTCGCGGCGCTCGCGTCGGCGTCCACCGGAAACTGCCGCAGCGCCGTGCCTTCCGGCACCAGCGCGGCCCAGCTCGTCGAGACCCGGTCGGGCAGACTGCCGCGGCTGGTGTCCCACCCCGGCATTGCGCACCGCATGGTGTTGCCGACCCGGGTCACCATGGGCGACTGCAGCGGATACGGCATGCGCTCCGGCAGCGGACCGAGGATCCAGCCGCGGAACGCTGCCGCGTCGGCGACGGCCATCGGCGCTCCCGGCACGCAGTCCACACCGGTCGACTCGCTGCCGAAGCTGTAGGCGCCGACCAGTTCCGGCCTCCCCGCGGCGCTCGATACCAGCGGGCTTCCGCTGTCGAGCCTGCATCCGGCGACCCGCGCTGACCGGTCCGCCACACACAGCGCCGAATCGTCCGCGGCGCAGTCCCGACGGGCGACGACGGTGAGGTCGCCGCGGTGCAGCATGTCCGGGCGAGCCTGCGCCCCACCGATTCCGGTGAGCCCGTGCCCGAACATCGCCACCGCGCCGCCCGGTCGGGCACTGTGGCGCGCCACCGGCAGGAAGGCAACGTCGGCCGGCCGGTCGAGCAGCAGGACGGCCAGATCGTAACGGGCGCGGTCATTGTCGGGATCGCCCGGAGTGGCGGGGGAGGGGTCGCGCCGGTAGCCCGGCAGCACGGCGATCCCGCGGACGCCGCGGGCCGGGCCGTGGTCGGCGGTCAGCCTGCGCGCTCCGAGGTAGACCCGGGCGCGGCTCGGATCGAGGCCGTCCGCACATCGGGCGCTGGTCAGCACGCGGTCGGGCGCCACGAGTGCGCCGTCGCAGACGGCGTCGTCGAGTGGCGACGACGTGTCTGCGGGCGCCACCGTAGCCAGCCACGGCGCCACTCCCGGATCGGCCACCGGGACGCCGTGCGTCATGGCGGAGGCGGAGGTCGGCCCACTCAAGGCGGAAACCGACAGGACAGAAGCGAGGACAACCATTCGGGTGCTCACCAGCAGAGAGCGTATTTCATATTCCGGCAAATGCGCGGAGCCGGAAAGCCGGTGTCGCCGCTCGTGAATTGTGCAGCACCACAAGACAATTTGTCGGGCATGCAGCTCCGGAATGGCCCGCGAGTTGCGCTCGACGCACGCCGTGGGCATTTCCGGAGGTTTGATGACGGTGATCACCGTGAATTCGGGTACCGTGCCGGACATGGCAAATATGCGCCGTTCCTTCAGTCGTTCGCTGGGCAGCGCCGCCGGGCTGACGCTGCTGTTCGCGGCAACCTGCGTCGCCGCTCCC
>JABFVX010000419.1 GCA_013362555.1 Mycobacteriaceae bacterium | reverse complement strand
CACACCCGCAGCTGCGGGTGTGGGCGCGCGGTTCGGGTGTGGTGCGGCCCCCGTCAGCCGAGCCAACGCCGGTGCAGGGACAGCAGCAGGTCGGCGGCCAGGGTGGAGTCGTCGGTGATGACGCCGTCGGCGATCATGGCCTCGACGTCGGCGCGGGAGAACCACTGGAGGCGCATGTCCTGCTCTTCGATTTCGCGGCGGGGTTCGCCCGGGGTCAGGCCGGTCGCGAGATACACGTCGTAGCTCTGGCGCAGAGTTCCGTTGGCGCAGCTGAGGCGGCCGAGGTGGGCCAATTCGTCCGCGGTGAACCCGGTCTCCTCGGCCAGCTCGGCGGCGGCCAGCTGCTCAGGAGTACCGCCGCGCCCGTGCGGCCAGCCGCCTTGCGGAAACTCCCATGAACGGCGCTGCGCCGGATACCGGTACTGCTCGACCAGATGGAAGCCGTTGTCGTCCAACGGAATCACCACCGCGAAATCCGACCGCTCCACGAACGAATAGACGCCGCGAGAGCCGTCGAGACGCTCGACCCCGTCTTCGCGCAGGGTCATCCACTCGTTCCGATACACCACCCGCGAGGACAGCGTCTTGACGGCAGGCTCCGTGCTCATCCGATTCAGAGTACCGACAAGTTCCGGAAATGGGCGGTGTGCTGTCTCGGGCGCCGATGGCCGGCACACTGTCGGGAATGTTGCGGCTTCGGGTAGTGACACCCGCGGAATTGACCGACGATGTCGTCACGCTGCTGGACGAAGACATGGCCGTGAGCGGCCTCGCCGTCGCTCGGGGAACGTCGGTGCGGCCGCCGGGCGACGTCGTCGAGGCGGAGCTCGCCCGGGAGGGCGCGAACGAGGTGCTTGCGGGCCTGCGGGCGCTCGGGGTGCACCACTGCGGCAGTATCCAGCTGGACCAGGTCCGAACGTGGCTGTCCCGCCGCGCGTTCGACGCCGAGCTCGCGACCCCGGGCAGCAGCGCGGACGCCGTCGTGTGGGCAGACGTCACCCAGCGCGCCTACGAGGAGACCGAACTCAACTGGACCTACGCCAGCTTCATGACCCTGGCGACCGTCCTCACGGGCATCGCCATCGTTCTCGACTCTCCGGTCCTCCTGGTCGGCGCAATGGTGCTCGGGCCCGAATTCGGCGCGGTGGCGGCGCTCGGACTTGCGCTGGTGCGCAAGCGGATGGCCCTGTTCGGCCTGGCATTGCAGACGCTCACCCTCGGCTTCGTGGGCGCCATCGCCGCCACCACCGCGCTGGCGCTCGTCGGACGCGCGCTCGGCTGGATCACGGTGAACGACGTCATCGGCCCCCGGCCGGGAACGGCGTTCATCTATACCCCCGACCGCTGGTCCTTCATCGTCGCCTTGATCGCCGGCGCCGCGGGAGTGCTGTCACTGACCAGCACCAAGGCCGGCGGGCTGACCGGGGTGTTCATCTCGGTCACGACCATCCCGGCAGCCGGAAACATCGCGCTGGGCCTGGCGTTCGGGGTGGGATCAGCGATCTGGGGCAGCACGGTGCAGCTCGCTCTCAACCTGGCGGGCATGACGGCGGCCGGGTGCATCACGCTCGCCTTCCAGCAGTCGGTGTGGTCCCGCGTCGCGGTCCGCCGCTCCCGTGCCCGCCGAATCCCCCGCCGCATGCTGTAAAAGTACGTCCAGAACGACCCACGAGTTGCGTTCGACGCACGTCACGGGTCATTCTGGACGTTAGGACGCCTGCGTCAGGACTGCGCCGTGAGCGGGTGGCCCGGCGGCAGGGCGAGGAGGCGGACGCCCTCCTGCTCGCGCGGGTCGGTGCGGGCGACGACCGCGGTGACGGGCTCGTCGCGCGTGACGGGCAGGTGCGGGGTGTCGGCCGGGATGTAGACGAAGTCTCCCGGACCGACCGTCGCACGGTGCGAAAAGTCCGGCCCGTACCAGATTTCGTGCTGCCCGCTGATGACGTAGATCGCCGACTCGTGCCCCGCGTGCCGGTGCGGTGTCCCTCGCGAGTGCGCCGGGATGCGCACCAGATGCAAACACAAGGCCTGCGCGCCAACGCTTTCAGCCGATATTCCACCGCCGAACTCGCCGCCCTGCCGACCCGGGTATACGGAGTCGTCCCCGGACCGGACGATTGCGATGCCGGTGAGCCCGCTCGCCGCAGGCATCAGTTCGCCGGGAGCGGACCGAGCAGCCAGCCGCCCGCGCTGTCGGGCGCCTCGTCGAAGTAGTAGTCGCGGATGGCGCCGAGCACCGTGTCGACCGACACCACTCCGTCCCGGTCGGAGTCGAGCCTGCCGTGCACGGCGCGGGCGACCGGGGCCGACAAGCCCATCCAAGCACCGGTCCACCGTACGTATTCATCGGCGCCGAGCTTGCCGTCGCCGTCCGCGTCGGCAATGGTCATGACCGCTTCGAGCACCGGACGGTAGCCTGCGTCGAAGTTGTCCTCGGTCACCAGCAGCCCGTCGGCGAACGCGGCCTTGTATTCGGCGAGGGTGATGCCGCCGTCACTGTCGCTGTCGGCCGCCGCGGACAGCACGTCCCACAGCTGCTCGCTCAACGCCAGCATTCGCATACGGTGCGGAGAGTCGAATGGCTGCCGGAATTCGTCGGCCAGGCGCGTCGCCGCCAGCGTGAAATCGTCGCGCTCGATCACGCCGTTCCCGTCGGTGTCGAAGGTGTCGAAACGGCGGGCGAGCTTGCGGTCCAGAAACGCGGAAATCTCCATGACAGTCCTCACTTCGGCTCGGTGCGGTCTCAATCCAGCATCTGGCAACAATTCAGCGAACTGCGCTTCCATGATGCCCGCCCCGCGCGACCGACACGCCGAAGACCGCTTTCAGGACTTCCTGAACGACCCACAGGTTGCGTTCGACGCACGTCACGGGTCGTCCTGGACGTAGGGTGTCGGCAGCCGACAAGGAAGACAGCTGTGCGAATTGTGACAACGGCGGCCGTGGCGGCCGTGGCGATGAGTATTCCGACGGGCGCGGCCGCCGCGGCGCCGACTCCGGTGTTGTGTGCGACGCACACCCACGGCGATTCCGCCGGGACCCGCAGTCACCGACAATTCACCCAGGAGGTCGCCATTGCGGGCGCGCAGGTGGGCGACGTCGTCGATCTGCTGTCCGACCCGCGGCGACTCGGCGAGATCCATCCCCTGCTCGCGAACGTCGTCCAGGACCGCGCCACGGCCGACGTCGACGGCGGCACAGTCGCGCACTACACCATGACGGACCGGATGACCGTGGCGGGCCTGCCGGTGTCCTTCCAATACACGACGGAAATGCGCCGGTGCGGCCCGGGCCGCATCGGCTCGCGTGCCCGACAGTTCCCCGACATCGACCTGTACAGCGCGATGTCCGTGACGCCGGCGCCCGGCGGTGTCCGCGTCACCGAACTCACCGACTTCCTGGCGCCCGCTCCGCTCATGGAGTTCACCTTTGAGCAGGGGCAGAACGCGCACCGGACCATGTTCGGCAACCTCAAGGCGAAATTCACCGGAACGCCCCGCGGCGCGCGCTGATCCCAGTGCTTCCACAATGACCCGTGACGTGCGTTGGAAGCACGACACGGGTCATAGTGGAAGCTCGAACGCGAGCGACAAGGGCACGTCGGGACGGA
>JABFVX010000248.1 GCA_013362555.1 Mycobacteriaceae bacterium | reverse complement strand
GCTTGGCGGGTGTGGCGGGGTGGGCCGCCTAGGCTGGAGGCATGGCGCAGGGGAGCGGCAAGCCGAGTGTTCGGATCGCCCGGGCGGCGCCTGTCGCGGTGGTGCTGACCTGCGCGGTGACGCTGTTGTTCGGGTACTTGAACAAGGCGCGGTGTGTGGGGCCGCCGTTCGACGAGTCGGGGCGCAGCTTGCGGTTCGACCTGATCAAGGATTCGGCCGTCTGCTACTCAGATATCCAGTATCTCTGGGTTGGCCGCGACATCAACCTGCACGTCTTTCCCTATGTGCACGGCAGTCTCGACGCGCAGGGCGGGCTGGTCGGCGGTGCGGTGGAGTACCCCGTGCTCAGCGGGCTCTTGATGTGGCTGGGCGGCATCGGGGCGCACACCGACGCGGAGTTCCTCCGCAACAGCGCGCTGGTGCTCGCGATGTTTGCACTGGTCACGGCATGGATGCTGGCGCGGATGCGGGGCTGGGCGGCGATGTGGTTCGCCGCGAGCCCGCCGTTGGTCCTCTACGCGTTCCACAACTGGGAGCTCCCGGTGGTCGCGACCACGGTCGCCGCGATGTATCTGGTGACGAACGAGAACCGCTGGTCGCTGCGCACCCGCGGGGTGTCGGCGGGGGTGCTGCTCGGCATCGGGTTCTGTCTGAAGCTCTATCCGGGCGTGTTCGTGCTGCCGCTGGCGCTGTATGTCCTGACCGGAGGGGAACGCCGGACCGACGCCCGCGACCGGCGCGGGGCGTTGGCCGTCGTCGGAGCCGCGGTCGCCACCGCGGTGCTGGTCAACCTGCCGTTCGCGGTGGCGGGGTCCCGTGGCTGGCTGGCGTCGTTCGTGTTCCAGGGGCAGCGCCACGCCGACATCACCACCAACTCCGTCTGGTATTGGGGGTTGCGCCGGGTGTTCGCCCGCGACGAGGCGGGCGAACACGCCTATTCCGACCTGGTGTCGGTGGCCTCGCCCGCTCTGGTCCTCGGGTCGTTCGCGGTGGCGGTGTGGTGGGGCTGGCGGATCATGCGCCGGGACGGCCGCTATCCGTGGATCGGCGTCAGCGGTGCGATGCTCTGCGCGTTCCTGTTGTTCCACAAGGTGCACTCGCCGCAGTACACCCTGTGGTTGATCCCGTTCTTCGTCGTGCTCGCCGTGCCGTGGCAGGCTGTCGCGGCCTACCTGTGCGCGGACTTGGCCATCGGCGTCGGGGTGTTCCGGTACTTCTACCGGCTCGCCACCTACCAGCAGGTGGAGACCGCCGAGCGGATCGTCCAGTTCGGCGTGTGGGGAAAGGCGGCACTGCTGGTGTTCTTGGCCTTCGCCTTCGTGCGAGCCGACAGGGCGCAACCGCCGCAACGGCCCGTGAGCGGCGTCGAAAGCGCCTCACGGGCCGTTGCGGCCGTCCGAGTTCCCGGGCCGGTTACATAGCCTGCACGTCGTAGCCGTGGGCGTCGGCCACGGCCTCGCTGAGCAGTGAGCCCGCGTGGGTGGTGAGACCGTCGGCCAGGCCGGGCATCGAGCGGGTGGCCTGCTCCCAGCCCTGGTCGGCGAGGGCGACGACATAGGGCAGGGTGGCATTGGTGAGCGCGAACGTGGAGGTGCGCGGCACCACGCCGGGCATGTTCGCGACGCAGTAGAACACGCTGTCGTGCACCCGGTAGATGGGGGCCGCGTGCGTGGTCGGGCGGGTGTCGGCGAAGCACCCGCCCTGGTCGACGGCGATGTCGACCAGCACCGCGCCGGGGCGCATCCGCCGCACCAGGTCGTTGGAGACCAGGGTCGGCGCCTTCGCGCCGGGCACCAGGACCGCGCCGATCACCAAGTCCGCGCCCAGCACCGCCTGCTCCAGGTCGAGCGTGGTCGACACGAGCGTGCGCACTCGGCCCTGGTACAGCGCGTCCAGGTCGCGCAGCTGCGGCAGGGACACGTCCAGCACTGTCACCTCCGCGTGCAGCCCGACGGCCATGGCCACGGCATTGCGACCGGCCACTCCCGCGCCGATCACCACCACGCTGGCCGGCGGCACGCCGGGCACGCCGCCGAGCAGCACCCCGCGCCCGCCTTCGCTGCGCAGCAGGTGGTGGGCGCCGACTTGCGGCGCCAGCCGCCCGGCGATCTCGCTCATCGGCGCCAGCAGCGGCAGGCTCCCCCCCGGCGCGGTGACGGTCTCGTACGCGATGGACGTGGTCTTGGCCGCCAGCAGCGCGTCGGTGCACTCCTGGGACGCGGCCAGGTGTAGGAACGTGAACAGCACCTGGTCTTTGCGAAGTCGCGAATACTCCTCGGCGACAGGCTCTTTCACCTTCAGAATTAGCTCGGCTTCGGCCCAGACCGCGTCGGCGTTCGGCGCGATGCGCGCCCCAACGGTCGTGAAATCCGCGTCCGATAGCGCGGAGCCTAGGCCCGCCCCGGTTTCGATGAGCACGTCGTGACCGTGGGTGACGAGCTCGTGCACCCCGGCCGGGGTGATAGCGACGCGGTACTCGTTGTCCTTGAGTTCGCGGGGAATGCCGACCTTCATCTGGGCTCCATCTTCCTGATGCGCCATATGTGCAATGAGGACTGAAAGACTGCTGAACCAACATCGGCAACATACCCACCGGACGCCATTCCCCCTCTCATCCCTGGGAAGAGTGTCGCCGCACGGAGACTTGGCCGCGGCCGGGAACTTTTGCCGGGGCCGGGCCGACTAGATAATGTTCCGCAGTTCGGTGAGGAAGGTCGGCGGGTGTCCGAGGTGATCACGTCCGGTTCGGCGGTCGAGACAGGCGGGACCGCGGCGCCGGGCCGGTGGCGACGCCTGCGACCCGTGCTGCTGCGGATGCATTTCTACGCCGGGCTGCTGGTGGGCCCGTTCCTGGCCGTCGCGGCGGTCACGGGACTGCTGTATGCGCTGATCCCGCAGGTCGACCGGATGGTCTACCGGCATGAGCTCACGGTCGACCATGTCGGGGAGCACCGGCTGCCGCTGAGCGCTCAGCTTGCGGCGGCGCGCGCCGCACACCCGGAGGGCGACCTGCAGAGCATCAATCCGCCCGCCGCCGCGAACGCCACCACCCGTGTCGTTCTGCGTGTCGCGGACGTGCCCGCGGACTACTCGCGGACGGTCTTCGTGGATCCGTACTCCGGGCAGGTGCGTGGCGCGCTGACCACCTCCGGCGAGTGGCTGCCGCTGCGGGCGTGGTTCGACGAGCTCCACCGCAACCTGCACTTGGGCGCAGTCGGCCGCAACTACAGCGAGCTGGCGGCCAGCTGGCTGTGGGTGCTGGCGCTCAGCGGCTCGGCGATGTGGGTGGTGCAGCGCAGACGCAGGGGCGTCGCCGCGCTGCTGACCCCCGGTCGATCCGCGGGCCGCCGGGGGCGGGCGCTGTCCTGGCACGGCTCGGTCGGGGTGTGGATTCTGGTTGGCCTGCTCGGACTTTCGGCCACCGGGCTGACGTGGTCGCGATATGCCGGAGAGCACGTGCAGAAGGTGCGCGAAGAGCTGAGCTGGGTCGCACCGAGCGTGGGCACGCCCACGTCGGCGAGACCTGCCGCCGCGGCGCGGACGCCTATCGGGCCGGCCGCGGACCGGGCGCTGGCGGCCGCGGACCGGGCCGGGCTGCGAGGTCCGCTGTGGCTGTATCCGGGCGGGCGGGACGGCGGAGCGTGGCAGGTCACGGAGCGCAAGCGGGACTGCCCGACCCGCGGCGACTCGATTGCCGTCGACCCGGTCACCGGCGCGCAGGTGCAGCGCATCGACTTCGCCCAGTGGCCGTTCATGGCGAAGCTGACGCGGTGGGCGATCGACGCGCACATGGGCATTCTGTTCGGCGTGGCCAACCAGGTGGCTCTGGTCCTGCTGGCCCTCGGCTTGCTGTCGGTCATCGTTCGGGGCTACCAGATGTGGTGGCGTCGGGCTCCGAAGCGGACGGGACTTGTCGGCCGCGGGGCGCTGCTGGGCCTCGAGCCCGCGGAGGCCGTGGCGTTCGTCGCGGCCGTGGCGCTCGTCGGCTGGTTTGTTCCGCTGCTCGGGCTTAGCATCGGAGCCTTCGTGATTCTCGACGGCGCTCTCGGATGGCGGCGCGGCGGGCAGCGGGAAGGGGCGGCCGGATGATCACCGAGATCGTGCTGCGCTGGGTGGTCACCGCCATGTTCGCGGTGAGCGCGGCGCACTGCGTGGCGGCGCTGCGACAGCCCGGCGGGCTCGACCGCGTAGGGCACTGTCTGCACCTTCTGATGTGTCTGGCGATGATCGCGATGGCCTGGCCGTTCAGCATGAGCTGGCCCACGATCCCGCCGATGGTGCTCTTCGTCGTCGCCGCGGCGTGGTTCGCCGTCGCCGCGGTCACGCGGGGCGGCCGCCGGCCGACACACGCCTACCACGCCGTGATGATGGCGGCGATGGCGTTCATGTATGCCGCGATGACCGAGGACCTGATCCCCGGCTCCGGTTCTGTCATGGCGGGCATGGACGCGGGTGGCGGCATGGCAGGCATGGACATGCCCGGCATGGACATGGGCGGCACGCAGATGAGCAGCGCTCCGGCCGCAGCCGCCGGCGTCGACTGGACCCGCGTCGGCGCGACCGCGTGGGTGGCCGTCTTCGCCGCCGCCGCGGTGTTGTGGCTCTACCGCTACTTCGCTCACCGCGCCGCGGCCCCGGGGGCCGGACACCACGACCACGCCGCGCATCTGCGGGTGTGCGAGGCGACGATGGCCGCAGGCATGGCGGTCATGTTCGCCGCCATGCTCTAGGCCCGATGCCGCTCAGTCGGCCTCGCAGCCTGCCGAGATCTCCACAATGACCCATTAGTTGCGTTCAACGCACGTCGCGGGTCGTTCTGGAGGTTCAGGCGCTGACGCGGTCGTCAGCGCGGGCCTCGCGGAGGTCGGCGGTGTTGTGCGTCCGGCGGTTGCGGACGACGCTGCTGAGGAATGCGGCCGTGATGAGCGCGACGCCCGCCAGGCCGGTGAGGACCTCGTTGACGTGCACTCCGATGGACACCAGCAGCAGCACCGCCAAGACGCCGATCGCCCAGTACGCGCCGTGCTCCAGGTAGGCGTACTCCGACAGGGTGCCTTTGCGCACCATGTACACCGTGATCGAGCGGACGAACATCGAGCCGATCAGGCCGAGGCCGAGGGCGATGACGATCGGGTCGGAGGTGATGGCGAAGGACCCGATCACGCCGTCGAACGAGAACGACGAGTCGAGCACCTCCAAGTAGAGGAACGTGAAGAACGCGGCTTTCCCGGTAAGTCCGGCGGCGCCGCTCGAGTGCTGGTCGGGCCGGAACATCGAGCCGAGGCCGTCCACCGTGATGTAGGTGACCATGCCGAGGGTGCCCGCGATCATGACGGCACCCAGCTTGTGGTCGGGGGCGCCCCACACCGCCGCGACGATCACCGCCAGCCCGGCGACCGCCGCGGCGACCATCGGCACCCTGCCCAACGCCGCGAGCGGGCGCTCCAGCCACGTGAGCCAGGTGCGCTTGGGCCCGGCGAGAAAGAACCGCAGGAACAGCATCAGCAGAAAGGCGCCGCCGAAGGCGGCGATTGTCGGGTGTGCATCGTTCAGCAGTGTGCGGTAGCTGGGGGCGCCGTCCGAGAAGTGCGAGGCGTCGCCGGGCGGAGGGTGTAAGGCAAGCTGGAAAGCCTCCCGCGGATTGAGTCCTGCGGTGACCCAGATCAGCAGCAGCGGAAACAGCAGCCGCATGCCGAATACCGCGATCAGCACCCCGATGGTCAAGAAGATGCGCTGCCAGAACGGGCTGAGTGTGCGCAGCACTCCTGCGTTGACCACGGCGTTGTCGAACGACAGCGACACCTCGAGGATGCCGAGGATCGCCGCGAGCGCGAACGCGGTCGGCCCGCCGTAGAGCCACGCGGCCGCGAGCGCGGCGGCGCTGACCGCCAGCGAAACTCCGAAAACGCGCAGGAACACGTCAGTGTCCTTCCCGCTGATCGAGCCGCTACACATCCAGCCCCATCATCCGACCACAGTTCGAGCCTTCCGGCACGGCGCCCGATCTCCAGAATGACCCGCGGAGTGCGTTGGATGCACGTCATGGGTCATTCTGGAGGTTGGAGGGTGGGGTCAGGCTGACAGGAGGGGGCGGGCGGCCGGGAGGAGCATTTCGATGGTGGCGCGGACGGCGGGCCATTCCTCGTCGAGGACGGAGTAGAACGCGGTGTTGCGGACCGCGCCGTCGAGGCCGCGGGAATGGCAGCGGCGGATGCCTTCGCAGGTGGCGCCGAGGCGCTCGATGGCGATGCGGGAGCGCAGGTTGCGGATGTCGGCGCGCATCGACACTCGCCGCACGCCCCATACCTCGAAGGCGTGTCGCAGCATCAGCAGCTTCGCCTCCGCATTGATGCCGGAGCCCTGGGCGTCCGCTGCCAGCCAGGTGTTGCCGATCTCGGCGGCGTCCGGCACCGCGTCGCCCGGATCGCTCGGCGGCACACCGGTATTCGCGCCCCACACCAGCGGGCCCTGCCAATAGGCCAGTTTCATGAACCGGCTCGCGCCCACCACCCGGCCCGCGGCGGTGACGATGGCGAACGGCAGCGCTGTCCCCGCGGCTTGGTCGGCCGCCGCCGCCGCGATGTACTCGCGAGTCTCGTTTTCGCCGTGCGGAACTGGAGTGAACGCGTAGGTGTCCCGGTTCGCCGCAGCGGCCTCGGCGAGGGCGGGGGCGTGGTGCGACGCGAGCGGCTCCAGCCGCACGGCGCGGCCGATCAAAGTCACGGGAGCAGGCACGAGCAGTCCTTCGAGGATGGAAGCTCCGCCCTGAGGCGGCCGCATGTGGGCAGGTGAGTTTCGGTACGCCTTGGGAAAGCGGAGTAGCGCCGCCAAGTTGGCCCGTTGCGGCGGTGCGACGCCGACGCCGAGGTGGCAGCTTGCGTTACACCACAGGCGCAAGGAAGACCGCAATCATCAAACGATGATGAGCTTGCCGAAAGTCGAATGCTTCGAAACCAAGAAGGAAATGTTGTGCGCATCGTACATGCGCGGAAGCCGACTTCGGCGGCGATCACGCTTGGCGGTGTGGTGTCGGCGCGCCGGGCGCCGTCAGGGATAACCGAATCGATACCGCCGGACCCGGAAACCACAGATAGGGTGGGGGTGTGCCCGCAACTTTGACCCGCGGACAGACAGTCCCGGTGGACGTCGACGAGATGGTGGTGTCGATCGAACTCGACGCCACGGTGGATCTTTCCGCGCTCTTGCTGACCGACCGGGGCTTGGTTCGCGACGAAGCCGACCTGGTGTTCTACAACCAGCCGCACGGTCCCGGGCTGTGGCTCGTGCCCGGCGTGGCGGGAGCCATGGATTCGCTGTCGATCACGCTCAGCAGCATCCCGGACGAGATCACGCAGGTGATGGTCGTAGTGGCGCTGGACAACCAGGCTGATTCGCTCGGGCAGTATCCGCCCGCGCGAATTTCGATCACCGACGCCTACGGCCGCACCACCCAGACCTTCACGCTGGAGGACATCGGGTCGGAGTCCACCGCGGTCGCGCTCGATTTGAATCGCTCTGGCGGACAGTGGAAACTGCACGCCGCGGGCAGCCCTTACCTGGGCGGCTTCGCTCAGTTGATCGCGGATCATGGAGTGAACGTGGACGATTCGGCGCAGTCGCCGCTCCCGGAGGTGCGGCTCGACCCGTCGCGCAGCGCCGATGTGATCCCCGGCCAACCGGTCGAGCTGCGCAGCGGCAACGGCAAGGAGCTCGCCTTCGTCCGGGTGGGGCTCGGCTGGGACCCGGTGCGCGAGCGCGGGCCCTACGGCATGCGGGACGCGGAGGTGGACCTGGATTCATCGGCGTTGGTCTACGCGGGCCGCAGGTTGATCGACGTGGTCTACTACCACGACGAACGCCAGCTGTCGGTCGACGGTGCGGTCCGCCACCACGGCGACGACGTGATCGGCAACAAGCGCGGAATCGACGAAGAGATCACCATCGACCTCACCCGCGTGCCGACCGCCGTCACGACGATCGTCTTCGTGGTGACCTCGTACTCCGGGCACACCTTCGAACGCATCAAGAATGCCTTCTGGTGCCTGATCGACGGCACCAGCGACGCCGAGCTGGCCCGCTACGACCTGCTCGGCGGCGGCGGCCACACCGGCATGGTCATGGCCAAGCTCTACCGCGGCGCCGATTCCGTCTGGAAACTCGAAGCCATCGGCGAAGGCATTCAAGCGGGCCACCCCGTCGAAGCCGCCTCCCAAGTGGGCCGCTTCGTCGGCGCCTAGGCCGGAAACCTTTCCTGAATGACCCGTGACGTGCGTTCAGCGCACGTCACGGGTCATCCTGGAAGGCAGGAACTTCGGCGCGCAGGGCGGCTGCCACGTTCGCGGCGTCATGGCCGGGTCCGCAGCCCTCGACGAGGATGAGATCGCCCTCGATGTGGGCCGTGCGCAGCGGCTTGATGTCGCGATAGGCGGGCGAGTCGTAGAACTCCTCAGCATGTCGTAGCGAGGGGAACTCGACCAGAACCACGCCGCCCGGCCAGCTGCCTTCCTTCACCGCGACGGCGCCGCCGTGGACGAGGAACCGCCCCCCGAACGGATCCAGGGTGGATTGCACCCGCTCCAGGTACTCGAGGACGTCGGCGGCGACCGGCCCGCTTGGATCATGCAGGCGAGCAAGCAGATAAGCACGCATCGTCTCTCCTCTGTGTGGATCGTCGCGGCGCGGGACGAATCCGGGAACGCCGGTTGCCGCCGAGCCTAGGCAGCAACCGGCATTCGGAAATCTGGCGTCTCTAGGTACCGCTTCAGTACCTCCAGAATGTCCCGTGACGTGCGTCCAGCGCACGTCACGGGTCATTCTGGAGGTTTGTACTGGCGACTGGGTTCAGGAGACGGGCCAGGGGGTCGGCGCGGGGCGGGCCTGCGGTAGCGCCGCGGGCGGAAGCCAGTGCGGCGGGGCGTCGGGGGCCTGGTCGAGAACGCCGCCGGTGGGGTCGTCGACGAACCCGTAGCGCACCAGGTCTTCCTGGGGCCGGTAGATCTGGCGGATCACCAAGGCGCACAACACGACTACCACCATGTCGCGGATCAGGACAGTCGTGGTGAACCACTGCTGGGGCAGGCCCTTGTGGTCGGGGCCGAGGTAGAAATACATCCGCGGGACCCAGACGAACGCGTCGACCGCCATCCAGGCGAGCAGGATGCGCCGGTGCGGGAGGGCGAGCACAGCCAGCGGCACCAGCCACAGCGAGTACTGCGGACTCCACACCTTGTTCGTGAGCAGGAACCCGGCGATGAGCAGGAAAGCCAACTGCGCCAGCCGCGGCCTGCGCGGCGCGGTAAGCGCCAGGTACACCACGCCCAGGCAGACGGCTGCGAACAGGACCAGCGACACCGCGTTGAGCACGGCGGGCGCCTGCCCCGGCCGCGTTCCGGGGTCGAATCCGGCCCACCCGGTGAACGAGGCGATCACGTTGTAGATCGAATCCGGGTCCATGTTGCGCTGGGTGTTGAGCCGGAAGAATTCCCACCAGCCGTGCGGATACAGCAGCGCGATAGGCAGATTCACGGCCGTCCAGGTGGCAGCGGCGGCCGCGGCGGTGTGACGCCACGCCGCCGTCTTGCCGGACCGCACGCACAGCGCGAGCATCGGCAGCAGCAGCATCAGCGGATACAGCTTGGTCGCGCCGCCGACGCCCAGCAGCACCCCGGCCAGCACCAGCCGCTGTGTCGAGGCGCGGCCGCCGACGGCGCCCGCCTTCGCCCACGCCAGCAGCGCGCCCGCGGTGCAGGCGGTGGCGAGGGCGTCGAAGTTGGTGAAGGCGTGCACCGCGACCAGTGGTGAGCAGGCGATCAGCGCCGCATCCCAGACGCGGCGCCCGGCGATCCGCGCGCAGGCCCACAGCGTGGTGAGCCAGGCCAATGCCAATCCCACCGCGGCGATGTCGAAATAGATCACCGGCTGCAGTCCGCCGGGCAGCCAATCCGCCGCGTCCCAGGCCTTCGCCATCATCATCACCACGTACTGGTACAGGCCCGCGACTACCGGGTATTCCATGTATCGAGGCTGCGGCGAGCCGTCGGGGTTCTGGTCGAAGAACAGCTTCTTATACGGGAACGCGCCCTCGTCGAGGTGCTCGGCGCCGTAGAGCGGGACGATGTCGGAATAGCACATCGCCGTGTACTGGCGCTGCCCGCTCCAGTCCAGCCCGATGCTGCCGTTCGGCCCGACCGGGCCCTGCTGGATGCAGCCCACCTTGGTGAACCAGCCCAGCGACAGCAGTACCAGCGCCAGCGCCAGCAGCACTCGCACTGGCGTGAAGAACCGCTGCCGCCCGATCAGCGCGTGCCGCCCCACCGGTCCGCCGATCATGTCCGAGAGCTGCGCGGTCAGAGAATCGTTGCGGCTGGGCAGATCTCGTGACTCGGCCGAGCGCCGGTCGCCCGCCAACGCCTCGGGGCCGGACACCGACCCCGCCCACGCGGGCTCGCCGTCGCGGTGTTCGGGACCGGGAGTTGCTGCCGTCACGACTATCGAGGCTACCGGGCGTCCGCACCCCCGCCGCCCCGAGTGTTGGTACGTTCCAGAACGACCCACGAGTTGCGTTCGGCGCAGCGGCGGTGGAGCGGAGCGGTCACGCACCGACACAGCGGCGGCTCGCGCATCGACACAGCGTGGGTCGTTCTGGAATAGCTTTCAGCTAGTTCGGCGGGGATTCCGACGTCGTCGGAGGGCCGGAGGGGGTAGTGGTAGGCAGGTTCGGGTCGCCCAGCATCGGCTGGCCGGGCATGGGGGAGCCCTGGGCTTGCGGAGCCGCTTGGCGGCGCGGGCGCGGCTCTTGCGGCAGCGCCGGGACCTGCACCGGGATCGTGACGCCGGGCAGCGGGGTGATGAAGCTCTGGGTCATCTGCGGCAGCTCGAACGGAACTTCTTCGGTGGTGCTCGGCGGGGTGTACGGCGCGCTCCACGCTGGCACGCCCGCTTGGCCGCCGATGGGCGGCGGCTTCGGGAACTTCTCGATCGGCGAGCCGGCCAGCGCGCCGTCCATTGTGCCTTTCCAGATGTCGCCGGGCAGGCCGGAGCCGTAGACCATGCCGCCGCTGGAGTTGCGCAGTTTCTCGCCGTTGTCGGTGCCGACCCAGACCGCGGTCGACAAGGACGGGGTGTAGCCGACCATCCAGGCGTCCCGGTTCTCCTTCGAGGTGCCGAGCTGCACGGTTCCGGTCTTGACCGCGGACGGCCTGCCGCCCTTCAGGTCGTGGTGGCGCGACCAGCCCGCGATGGGCTCCATGGCGGCGGTCACGTTGTCGGCCACGGACGAGTCGACTCGGCTCTCGCCCGCCGGGTCGGTGCGGTCGAGCAGCACGCTCCCGTCCGACGTCACGACCTTCGACACGAAGTGCGGGGCGTGGTAGACGCCGGACGCGGCAAGAGTGGCGTAGGCCGAGGCCATGTCCATCACCCGCACCTGGTACTGGCCCAGGATGATGCCGGTGTTGGGCGGCGAGCCGTCCGGGTTGACCAGCGTCTTGCCGATCCCGGGAATCGCTTTGGGAATGCCGAGGCTGTGCGCCATCTCGGCGATCTTCTCCGGGCCGTTCTGCATCTCCAGCTCCATCCGGTAGAAGCTGGTGTTCAGCGAGCGCTTCAGCGCCTCGGCGATGGTGCAGACGCCGCACCCCTCGCCTTCGACGTTGGTGATTTCGATGCCGTGCACCGTCAGCGGGGAGCTGTCGTACATCTGCGACAGGGGCTTGCCTTGCTGAAGGTTCGCCGCCAGGCCGAAGACCTTGAAGGAGGAGCCCGTCATCTCACCCGCGTTGGCGTAGTCGAACCCGGTGCCGTGCGGCCCGCCGTAATAGGCGCGGATCGCGCCGGATTTCGGGTCGACCGACACGACGGCGGTGCGCAGCTGCTGCGGTTCGCCGTCCATCACCTTCACCACCGACTCCTCGGCGGCCTTCTGCGCCTTCGGATCGATCGTGGTGGTGATCTGCAGGCCCTCGGTGTTGATCTGCTGTTCGCTGATGCCCGCGTCGACCAGCTCCCGGATCACCTGGGACTTGATCAGGCCCGCCGGACCTTGGTCCGCGGCGTCGCCGCTGGCCTTGGCTCGCGAGATCACCTGCGGGTACTGCACCGACTGCCGCTCCTCGCGGCTCAGCTTGCCGCCGTCGACCATGCCGTCGAGCACGTAGCCCCACCGCTGTTTGGCGGAGTCCGGGTTCTGCTCGGGATCCAGGTTGGACGGCGACCGGATCGTGGAAGCGAGCACCGCGCCCTCCGCGACGGTGAGCTTGTCCACCGGCTTGTCGAAGTACGCCTTGGCCGCCGCCGCGATGCCGTACGCATTGCGACCGAAATAGATGGTGTTGAGGTAGGCGACGAGGATGTCGTCCTTGCTCCACTCGCGGGCCATCTTGGCCGAGATCACGAACTCTTTGACCTTGCGGCTGAGCTTGCGGTCCGAGGTGAGCATGGCGTTCTTCACGTACTGCTGGGTGATGGTCGAGCCGCCGCCCGCGTTGTCGCGGCCGAGCACGTTGTCGCGCACCGCGCGCAGGATGCCGGTGACGGAGAAGCCGGGGTTGGTGTAGAAGCTGCGGTCCTCGGCGGCAATCACCGCGTTGCGCACGGCGGGCGGAACCTGCTCGATGGTGACGTCGGTTCGGTTGCCGCCCGGCGGCACGATCCGCGACAGCACCGTGCTGCCGTCCTCGGCGACGATCGTCGCGACCTGGTTGGTCTTGATGTCACTCGGGTTGGGCACCTTGACCGTCATGTAGGCGATCAGGAACGCGGCGACCGGCAGCACCAGGCCCAGTGCGGTCAGGGAATACAGGGTGCGCCGAATTACACGCCAGTTCCAGGTTTTCCAGTTCTTCCAGTCGAACGGCCCAGGCCGACTGCCGCC
>JABFVX010000118.1 GCA_013362555.1 Mycobacteriaceae bacterium | reverse complement strand
TGTCGCCGCTCTCCTCCAAGACGGCGTCGGCCCGCTTTCCGGCCCACCCGCGCAGGGCCCTGAGGAAGCGTGCCTCGAGGTCTGACTCGACCTGCCCGTCGAGACCGATCTGGTCGGTGTTGCCGACCGGCTTGGTGTCCCAGGCGTCGGTGTCGGTGCCGAGGAGTTCGTCGAGGATCTCCAGGGCTGCCTGGCGGGAGATGCGCTCGATGTGCTGTTCGTCGGCGTAGCGGTACAGGCAGCGGTGGCAGGCCGGCCCGCCTGCCCCGTTGCAGGGGCACTCCACGAGGAGCCGGCGCGCGCCTTCGAGCACCTGACGGAAGTTCGCAGGGGCGGTGAGCCGGTCGAGGTAGCCGGTGCCGTGCGGGAGGCGGTCGTAAAGGACCAGGAAGTGCCGCTTCTCCGCCGTGTCGCGGTCCGGCATGGTGGCGAGGGTGGTGGCGAGGTGCTGCGGGTCGCCGCCGAAGGCGTCGTCCACGCCCAGGCGCAGGGCGGCCTGGAAGGAGTGGACCTTCTCCTCGACGAGGACGGTCGCGGCAGGCAGCAGGATGCGCAGGGCCTCGGTCTCGAGCTCGTGGGCGAGCAGGACCGGCTCCTGATCGATACCCTTCTTGCCGCGCCGCAGCGGGCACCAGGGGGTGTGGTGCTTGAGCTCGCGTTGCCGGTTGGCGGAGTTGTCGACGGCGTCGCGGTCGTCGTCGAAGACCGGTCGTCCGTCGGCGCTCGCCGCTCCGCAGGCGGTGCACACATGGAACGGTGCGATCCGCACGGGCCGCCCGGCGAGCTGGTCGTTGTCCTGAGCGCCGATGCTGAGCGGTCCGGTGTTGACACGGCGGATGACGGCCCGGCGGGTGTAGTCGACGCCGAAGATCTCTTTGGTGTGCCGCCAGGACTTGCCCTTGGCGAAGTGATCGGGGTGGATGTCGACCATGTCAACGACGGTGTAGAAGCGGCGGTCGCGGTCGTCGCTCTCGTCGCCGATCCTGGCGTCCTCCCGCTTATCCCGGGCCGTGACGACGCTGGGCTGGACAACCTGCCACAGGCAGCCGGAGTCGGCGATGCCCGTCTCGCCACAGCGCGGGCACGGCGTCATGTCGTTCTCGGCGTTCTCGGTGCGGACGTAGCCGCACGAGGGGCAGAAGCGCCAGTGGCGCCAGTCCTGGTCGCGGCCGGTGACGATGTCGATGCCGCTGATCCGGTGCTTGTAGCCCTCGGCGTAGAAGGTGTTGCCCGGGGCGAGTTCGGACAGGGCGAAGCCGCGCGGCCGCCCGTAGGAGAACGACTTCGACTTGTAGTGCACCCGACCCTCGGGTGTGGTGCCCTCGGGCCAGAAGACAGTGGCGTCGAGAGTGGTCGTGGCATCGATGAGGGCATAGTTGGGCAGCAGGCCGAGGTCACACAGCACGGCCTGGGCGGGCTGGCGCTGACGTGCTGCGCCCTGCTTCGATATGGCGCCCAGCTCGGCTTCCAACTCCGCCTTGATAGCGGCCTGTTCGTCGTCACCTTCCTTGAGTTCGTCGATCGCGGAACGGATCGTACGGATCCGGGTGCGCAGCTTCTGGTTCTCGCGCTCCCACTCGCGCTCGGCCTTCTCGATCGCGCTGCGGATGCCTCGGACCGCGTACTTCTCCAGCTCGTCCTTGGCGGTGTCGCTCACGCCAGTCGGGAAGAGCGCGAGGAAGCCCGCGACGAGCTCCTTACCGTGGGCGAGGGCGGCCTCGGTGAAGTCGGCGAGGTAGCCGGAGGGGCCGAACAGTTCGTCGACCCGGCGCGACAGCGCGGCCAGCGGCCTGCCGTCCTCGCGCAGCAGCCGACCGCGCGCCGCGAGGTCCAGGAGGTGGGCGGTGTACTGGCGGCGCAGGATCTCGATGGCCGACAGGTACGAGCCGGGCGGCACGATCCGCCCGTCGATCATGTCGCGCGGCCGGTCGAGGAAGTACAGGTCACGGCGGGAGCGGTCGGGAATGGTCAACAGGAAGGCGTTTCCAGTGCGGCGTCCGGCCCGGCCCGCCTGCTGGGCGTAGTTGGCCGGCCGGCGCGGCAGGGCAGCGAGGACGACGGCGGACAGGTCGCCGATGTCGATACCCATCTCCAGCGTGGGTGTGCAGGACAGCACGTTCGGGTCGTTGAACCCCTGGCCGTTGCGGAAGGCCTCCTCGACGCGTTCGCGCTTGCCGCGGGAGAGCAGACCGGTGTGCTCGGCGGTGATGACCTGGTAGGTGCCTGCTCGCCGGTACAGGATGCGGTAGTAGTCGTCGCGGTAGTCACGGTCCCGGTCGTGCCGGTCCACGGTCTCCAGCCACCGGTCACCCGCGACCAGCTGCCCGGACTTGCAGCGATACGCCTGACAGGGCTGCCCGTGATACTGCGCCAGCAGCGAAGGATGGACGGTCTGCTCCCAGAAGCACTTCGGGCAGCGCACATACGACACGTTGACCTGGGCGTCGGGCAGTAACTGCAAGCGTATGGCGCCCGGTTGGAGGCCGTAGAGCCGGGCGGCCGTGTCGCGCGGGGTGCGTGCCGCGAGCAGCCCGGCGTCACTGAGCTGGGGAAGCAGCCGCACCCAGAACTCGTCGGCCTGCTCGCGGGTCATGTCGAAGCAGCGCTGCGCCCAGGTCTGGTACCAGGACAGGCGTCCGGCGGCGAAGTCGAACTCGCTGCTCTGTTTGGGCCGCACGAGCAGGAAGGCCGGCGCGGAGACACCCTTGGGGAAAGCCTTCATGCCACGCGGGCGGCCGCCCCAGATGTAGTAGCGGCTGGTGCCCGCCTCGTCGAGGAACTTCTCCAGCCACCGGTGCCCGATCGCGCCCCGCCTACGCAGCCGCTCCAACAGCCCCCGCAGGAATGCCAGATAGCGGGCGTCGTCGTGCTCGGTAAGTGGCAGCCCGCGGTGAGTGGAATCCTGATGGGCGGCGCGTACGAGCGCCACGGCGGCCCGCTCGTCGGGGATGTCCACCCAGGCGGCCGCGGTGCGGGTCAGTTCGAGGGTGCGGCCGCTGCGGGAGCGGTGGCCGAACTCCATGACGGCCTGGAACGCGAACCGTTCACCGATCAGGTCCCAGGTTTTCCTGTCCCCGCCGCGCCCCTTGCCCGACAGCAGGCGCGCCACGCCCGTGTCGTCGTGCAGATCCGGCGGGACGACGGCGGCGAGGGTCTCCCGGGCGGTGGTGGCCGCGACGACATCGGCGACGAGGTCGTTGAGGGCGCTGGGCCGCTGTTCACTCAGATGCTTGGTGAACAGGGCCCGCAGGGAGAAAGTGTACGAGCGGGAGGCGACGAAACCGGCCCGGTGCGCGGCGTCCTGCACTGAGTCATTGAACATCAGCGTCTTCGTCTCACGCTGCTTCTTGTCCATCTCCCCGCCGGTGAACAGCTGGGTGACGGACGCGGCCGCGAGCGCGGCGGCACCCGTACCGAGGAAGCGGATCGCGTTGTGCGTGCCACAGGCCGGGCACCAGTCGTCCTTGGCGGCCCGTTCCGCGGTGTCGCCGAGTTGGACGAGGACGAAGGCAGAATCGGGTCCGGCGGGCTGTGGGTCGCCCTCGTCGTCGTAGTCGCCCTGGGGGTCGGGCAGGCGCAGGCGGCGGGACGGACCGTCGAGCACCATGAGCACGCCTG
>JABFVX010000149.1 GCA_013362555.1 Mycobacteriaceae bacterium | reverse complement strand
GACTCCGGCCGCTCCCCCGCGCGCAGCAGCTGCTCCGGGAGACCCGTCAGCCGCTGCGTCCAGTAGGCCAGCGACTCGCCCGCGGCAGCCAACTGCTTGGTCTGCTCCGCCGCGAACTCCCGATACTGGCGCACGCTCACCGCGGGCGCGTCCGAGAACAGCTCGGCCACCAGCAGTTCCAGCGAACGGTCATCGCCCGCCACCGGGTGCAGCGCGACCGACAGCACCGCCTTCGCGCCGAGCCGGTAGAGCCGCAGCCGAATCGGCGGCTGCCGTACCGTGTCGAAGCGGTGCCCGGCGTCGGCCATGATCGCCGCCGCCAACCCCGTCTCGCCGATCTCGACGACCTCCACCGCCACCGTGGAATCGGACTCCACCCGGCCGTACGGCGCCCTGCGGTCGTCCGGGTACACGGTCCGGAGGATCTCGTGCCGGGCGGACAGAACGGCCGCCCGCTCCACCACGCTGGGCGCACACGCGGCCGGAAACTCCAGGGCCGTGAAGAGATTGGCGGCCGCCGACCGGCCGAGCCGTTCCGGCGCCAACGCCGCCTGCTGGGCGGGAGAAAGGGGTATCCCGCGGTCCCCGGCGGTTCGGGCCCGCGCGGCGGGTGTCTCCAGCGTCATGTCGAGAGGGTCCTTCCAGACGTGCGGCGAGCTAGCGCCCCGCGACCTTGGCGAACGTGGACTCCAGTTTCTGGAGCACGTACGGCACGGTCAGCGCGGTCGGCTGATTGATGGCGTTGATGTCGACCACGTCGACGAAGGCGATGCTTCCGGTGCGCACCGACGGCAGCTGCGGATAGCCCGGCAACTCCCGGAACTTCTGCTCCAGGCTCGGCATGGCTCCGCACACCAGCAAGTCGGACGTGAGGTCGCCCAGCCGCTCCGGCGACAGCGCGAGCCTGCCGCCCCGCGGCGCCTCGCGAACGATGTTCTGCGGGATGGCCATTCCGAGTCCGTTGAAGACCTCGGCGGAGCCGTCCTTCGGATCGGCCAGCACCATCAACTGCGCGGGACCGGTGAGCATGCACGTCAGGAAGGTCTTGCCCCGCAAGCCCGGATACCGGGAAGTCACGTCGGCCACGGTCGCGTCCACGCGTGCGATGACCCGGACCGCGTCGGACTCCTTGTGCAGCACCTTGCCCAGCGTGGTCACCTGGTCGCGCCACGGGTCGATCTGCGCGGAAGTCAGCGAGTCGATGACCGGTGCGAGCTTCGAGAACTTGTCGTACCGAGCCCGGTCGACCATGAACGCGGGCGCGAGGATCAGGTCCGGCTCCAGCGCGGCGATCTGCTCCACCAGGTCGCCGGAGGCGTCGATCCTTTTGGCGGAGGCCGGAATCGGCGGCTCCCACGGCGCCGCAGTGCTTGCGGTCAAACCCGGCACCAGGTAGCCGACCGGCGACACGCCCAGCGCCAGCGCGGCGTCGAACCACTGCGGCCCCATCACCACGATCCGCGACGGCGTCCCGTCGATCTTCGTCTCCCCCATCACGTGCTTGACGGTCACCGAACCGGCCGTGCTGCCCGCATCGTCGGATCCGCAGGCGAGCGCTGCCGCCGCCACCCCGAGAGCCAGCAGGCCCGCTCCGACGCGACGGCGCAGGCCGCTGGTGTATCGGCCGATGTTCATTCCTGTTGCTCCTCAACTCGAGTGGTCAGCGCGACCGCCCTGGTCATGGCCTCCAGCACGGCGGCCAGTCCGCTCACCGAGGGGGTGTCGAAGACCGCGCGCACGTCGATCGCGCACCCGAATTCTGCCCGGATCCGTGCCGCCAGGCGATGCGCCAGCAGCGAATGCCCGCCCAGCTCGAAGAACGAATCGTCGGCGCCGACGGCGTCCCGGCCGAACAGCTCGCCGAACACCGCGGCGAGCCGAGTCTCCGTTGGTGTCACCGGTTTCCGGTACGGACGGCTGGTGAAGCACACGGGCTCCGGCAGCGCCCGGCGATTCAGCTTGCCGTGCTCGGTCAGCGGAATCGCGTCGATCACCGCGTACGCGGCGGGCACCATGTACTCCGGCAGCACGGCGGCCGCGTGCGCCCGCACCCGGTCCAAGTCCGGCGCGGGGCCCGCGGGCACCAGGAACGCCGCCAGCACCGTCCCGACTGCGGCGTCCCCCACGACGGCGACCACACAGTCGCGAATGTCGGGATGGCTTGTCAGCGCGGCCCGCACCTCCTCGAGTTCGATGCGGTACCCGCGCACCTTCACCTGCTCGTCCGCGCGGCCGACGAACTCCAGGTCGCCGACGTGGTTGCGGCGTGCGAGATCGCCGGTGCGATACAGCCGCCCGCCCGCGGCGAACGGGTCGGCGACGAACCGCTCCGCCGTCGCCGCTCCGCGCGCATGGTAGCTCCGCGCCAACTGCGTTCCGCCGAGGTAGATTTCGCCGACCACACCCGGCGGCGTCAACCGCAGCCGGTCGTCGAGCAGGTAGAGGTCCACGTTGCGGTTCGGCCGCCCGATCGGCACGGTCCGAGTGCCCTGCGGGCCCTCCACCGGCATGTGGGTCGAGCTGACCACGCCTTCCGTCGGCCCGTAGTGGTTGCGCAGCTCCGCGTCCAGCACCGCGGTGAACCGGTCGGCGGTTTCGCCGAGCAGCGCCTCGCCGCCCACCGGCACCAGACGCAGCGAACGCCAGGCGCTCACCTGCGGCAGCGAGAGGAAGGTCCGCAGCAGCGACGGGACCATGTGCAGCACGCTCACCTGCCTGCGGACGACCAAATCCGCGATGTAGGCGAGGTCGGCGAACCCGCCCGGACGCGGAATGACCAGGCACGCTCCGAGAGTCAGCGTCACGAAGACGTCCAGCATCGAAGCGTCGAAGCTCACCGACGACGACTGGAGCAATCGGTCCCGCTCCGTCATTCCCCATTGCGCGCGGAAGCCGAGCAGGTGGTCGGCGATGGCGTCGTGCGCGACGGGAACGCCCTTCGGCGTGCCGGTGGAACCGGAGGTGTAGATGACGTAAGCCAGGTTTCCCGGGCGCAGCGGGCGCACCCGGTCGGCATCGGTCGGGTCGCGGTCCGGATGCCCGGCGGCCAGCTGTTCGGCCGCGTGCGCCTCCGCCGGGCCGAGCACCGTGTGCGGCCTCGCGTCGGCGATCAGATACGCGATCCGCTCGTCCGGATAAGCGGGGTCGATCGGCAGGTACGCCGCACCGGACTTGAGCACCGCCAAGGCCGCCACCACGAACTCCACCGAGTTCGACAGCCGCAGCGCGACGATGTCCTCCGCGCCGATGCCCTGGCCGATGAACCAGTGCGCCAAGCGATTTGCGCGCCGGTTGAGCTCACCATAGGTCAGCTCAACCGCGGTATCGACTGCGGCGCTCCCTGGGCCCTGCGCGGTGACGCACGCTGCCTTCTCGGGCCCTGACGCTCGCACCGCGGTATCGACTGCGGCGCTCCCTGGGCCCTGCGCGGTGACGCACGCTGCCTTCTCGGGCCCTGACGCTCGCACCGCGGTATCGACTGCGGCGCTCCCTGGGCCCTGCGCGGTGACGCACGCTGCCTTCTCGGGCCCTGACGCTCGCACCGCGGTATCGACTGCGGCGCTCCCTGGGCCCTGCGCGGTGACGCACGCTGCCTTCTCGGGCCCTGACGCTCGCACCGCGGTATCG
>JABFVX010000055.1 GCA_013362555.1 Mycobacteriaceae bacterium | reverse complement strand
GCGGCGGGTTCACCCCCACGCTTCGGGTGTGAGGGGCCCTGGTTGTCGAACCAGGTGTCCGGAGGGTCGGGGGTGCGGCGGGGGCGTTATGCGGCGGCGTCGCCTGTGTGCGGCACCTGCGCCTGCGGAGTCTCATCGACGGGCGTCGCCCCGGCTTCGGCCAGGATTCGGCCGTACACATGCACCGCCCCGTCGGCGTCGACGACGCGCTCCGGCATCCACATTCGGCCGCGTCCGAGCAGCAGTTCGCTCTCGTTCGCGTTGGCGCTGATGCGCGCGAGGTACAGCGCCGGAGTTCCGGTCGGCACGCGCAGGTGCAGGACTGCGGTGCCCGCTCCCGCGGTGACGGCCGGGTGCGGGTCGAGCGACGTCGACATGTACCCGTGGTCACACTGGAGGACATTTTCGAGATCCGCGGGCCGAGTACCGAGGGACCGCAGCGGAACAACGCGTGTCACGTCGATTTCCTGGGGCGTTGGCTGGAGATCGAGGGCCGCGTCCAGATAGTTCACGCGTGTCGCGAGCAGCGCGCCATGCCAGGAGTCCGGGAACGGCCGCACGCCCCGAAAAGCGTCGTTCATGTGATAGGCGTCGTCGACCGTGTACTCCCGGAGACCTTCGACGACGTCCGGGTGCAGCCCGGCGACGACCGGTCCCCAGATCTGCTCGGCCGCGGTCTTGTCCAGCAGGCGCGCTTCGCGCGGATCACTCGTTCCGGCGGAATCCGCGACGGCGCCGAACCGCTGGATCAAATCGAACCGACGCTCTTTCAGGATGACCTTGAGGGCCTCGGCGGTGGTCTTCGGCAACCCGGCCCGGTCGACCAGCTGATCGATTCGAGGTTCGGTGATCGCGCGGATGCGGTCGACTCCGGCTCGGATGGCGGACTCGGACACATCGGCGAAGACGTGATGCGCAGTCGGGTTGAGCGCGCGATCTCGCAGTGTGTCGATCTCGGACACCCGCCGCCCGAATGCCTCGCCTTTGGGAGCGCCTTGGGCACGGTGGAGCAGCGCACCGCCCGATTCGATGACGATCGGCCTGCCGTGCTGCGGGCTGAATTGGAGGTTGTCGTAGGCCGAGCCGACGACGTCCCAGTTGGCCAACCAGGCATGAACCGCGAAGTCCTGGTGCAGTGCGCGGCGAGTGCTCGGGTCGTCCAATCGCGGGTGTGGATCGGTGCCCACCACGAACCCCGATCGGATTCCGATCCCGGTGCGGTCGAAGTGCTCGTTCGGTAGATGGACCAAGTCGACGTCGGGAACGAGCACGCCCGCGGCTCTGTAGAGGTCGTTGGCCAGCACTTCGACGCGGGCGTGCACATCCGAGCCAGGATCTTTGACGTACCAGCGGGCGCCGTCCTCCCCGCGGAAGACGCCACCCGGATGGGAGCCCAGTTGAGGCTCGAGGAGGTGTGCGCCGTCGATGCGAACGGCGACCATGTGATCGGGCGGAGGCTGAAAGGACGCGTAGGCCGAGCCGAGATCGGGAATCGGATCCTTCAGCCGCCAATCCACGTCGGATGCCGGGAGCCAGTCCACATCGGCGGCCGCGGGCAGGCCTGCGAAGCCGTCGACGGCGACCAGCGTGTTCGGGCTGCCGGACTGCCAAGCCACCGCCACCGTCTCGGTGTGCTCCGCCGTCGACGGAAAAAGCTCGGCCAAGCGTCGCACCGTCGCCGCGCGTAGGCTCTCGCCCGGCCGGAGTGTGACCGAGGGCAGGTAGTGCTCGCGAAGGTGGTCGGACGTGTGTTCCTGCATCAGCAGGAATCGCTCTGCCCCTTCCGGCGTCCGGCTGCGCACGACCAACCGGACCTGCGGGTCGGCCGTCACCCGGAGGGCAGGCCCGTGGTGCGCGCCGGGCTGCACTGAAGCCCCGGCCAGCCCCTGGGCGAATCCGCTGAACACCGCAGCGCCGGTCAACTGCGGACCGCCCGTGACCGGAGCGGCGAACAGTGCGCCGCCCAGGGTGCCGCTCAGCCCGGCGAGAGCCTGCGTCGCCAGTCGGTGCGTCGAGGTCCGTCCGGCCATGAGTCCGAGCTTGTGCATGCCTGCGGCGGCAAGGTGGCCGCCCGCGACCGCGCCGACCCCGTTGAGAGCCATTGCGATCAGATTGTCGGTGTCGAGTCGGGTGCGCAGCCCGGCGTCGAGTTGAGCGGCTTGGATGCCGTAGTCGATTCCGGTGTTCACCGCGGCGAAAGTGCCGCCGAGCAGCCCGATGCGCAGTGCGGCCGCGGCCGCGCCGCGCGCACCGGTGGCCAGCACGAGTCTCTCCAGCATCTGCAGGAACACCGCCCTGGCCGCCGCCAACCGGGCCATGACGGGAAACGCCCCTACCGCGCCGCCGGTGGCCAGGAAGGCCACCTGATACGCGACGACCACCCCGAAAATCAGCATCTCGGCGAGGTTCTTCACGGTGTCCGAGGTGGTGTCGTCGATGTGCTGGGCCACCGCGTGGCAATACCTCCGCTGATTGTCGAGGTCGTCGGACCATCCTCGCAATGTCGAGGCCATCCTGTCGCCTGCGGCATCGTCGGCCCAGGCACTCGACCTCGCGGCGATTTCGAGCAGCCGACGCCGATTCGAGTCGCAGGCGTCGCCGCAGGCACGCCATGCCCGTGCAAGGCGTCGCATGGCCTCGATGGTCATCGCGGGCAGTTCGGAACCGAAAAGGGCCCACTGCACCGGGATCGGAATGTGCTCCAGCAATTCCCGCAGGTGGTCGAGCGTGATTTCCGGGACAGTCTCCGGCATCGACCCTCCCCGCCTCCGCACGACGTATCTCGAACCGAGGTTGTCGTGGCGGACGGGCCATGGCATCGGCCGCTGATAGGTAGCCCGTCCGTACTATCGGGCCGGAAGTCCCCCACTGCGGTCGCTGCCCGCGCCGGGGCGGGGCGGGAACCAGTACCTCCTGAATGACCCGTGACGTGCGCTCAGCGCACGTCACGGGTCATTCAGGAGCGTCGTTGTCTTGGTAGATGTGCATGTCGCCGTCGGTGACCGCGAAGACTGTGCCGCCGGGGTGGGCGGTGTTGTCCTGGCGGGCCGGGGCGGCGTCGGCGTGCTGTTCGACGTGGTTGCCGTGGCCTGCCACGACGGGGCCGTGTGCGTCGCCCCCGATGGTGATCGCGATGTCGGCGTCGGGGTTCTCGGGCATGCTCAACTCTTGCGGGTGAAGGTGTAGGTGTGGCAGGTGTAGCAGGTCGGCGGGTTCGACTTCATCCTCGAGCTGACGGCGAGGGATTGCGACATGCTGAGGGTGTCGCCGTCGGACGACACGCTGACCGTGATGTCGACTTCGCCGACCGTGACGCACGACGACCTGTCCGGCAGATCGGCACGGCCGGAGGCCGAACTGTCACCGCCGGTCAGGCTCACGGTTTCGCTGCCGCACCGCCCGGTGCCGATCCGCATGACGGACGAGCCCGACCCGGACGAGCTGATGGTGAGGTTGCCGCCCGAACCTGCCCAGGCGCCGGTGATTCCGGTCTGGTGGTTGGCGTGGTCGATCGCGTCGGACACCCACGACACGATGCCGCGGGCCGCGATGGCCAGCACCACCACGCCGATGATGGCGGCCAGCACCTGCCCGAGGGCAGCGGCGCCGCCCGCCGCCGCTGCCGCCGCGCCGCCCGCACTGACCAC
>JABFVX010000304.1 GCA_013362555.1 Mycobacteriaceae bacterium | reverse complement strand
AACGCGCGCTACGGGTGTAAAGGCGGGCCCTACCAGGTGTGGGACGCCATGCCTGCCAGGCCGACGAACATCGGCAGCAGGAATGTGAAGGGGTTGAGCAGCACTGGGGGTTCTAGCGTTGTATCGTCCACATTCGGTCATATCGGCGCGGTTGGCGCGTTTATTACCGGACGTTAGTTCCGGTGGGCGGCCGGGTTGGACGGAGCTATGCCGGGCTGACGTTATGCTCGTCCGCTATGACTCGACGCGGGAGTGCTCGACGCGGAGCGGTTCGGATTCTTGCGGTTCCCGCATGTGCGGTGCTGCTCGGGGTCGCGGGTGCGCCGCAGGCGGTCGCCGTGCCTCGGCACAATGTGTCGTCGGCGCAGGTGTACAGCGGCTGGGCGGTGCAGGCGCCGGTGATCAGATCCACCAGCGCGACGTTCAACGTCCCCGCTGTCGGGTGCACGCCGGGAGCCGGGATCGGCGGCGGCCTCGCCAACATGGTCAATACCGGCTCGGCGCTGCTGAACACACCGGGAATGCTGGCCAGCCCGGTCAGCTACCTCGTCACCCAGTTCACCCAGCACGTCGGGGTGTGGATCGGGCTGATCGGCGGCGCGGGATTGGACCAGACCCTCATGCAGACCGGCGTCGACGCCTCCTGCGACCCGGGCGGGCCGTCCTACGGGGCGTTTTTCGAGATGCCGTCGCTGCGCAACCAGGCGCCGCCGACCTACTGGGACGACCCGCCCACCAAGCCGGGCGACACCATGCGGGCCTCCGCCGTGTGGAACGGCAAGGACTCGACGTCGATGACGCTGACCAACGTCACCAGGAACTGGACCAAGACCGCGACATACCACATGAATTTCACGCCGGAATTGGCACTGGCCGTCGCCGAATCCATTCCGTATAACGTGCCGCGCTTCGGCGAGGTGCGTTTCACCGAAGTCGCTGCCGACGGAAAGCCGTACGAGCGGTTCTCTCGGCAGCGACAGTTCTCCATCACCCCGCCGACGATCACGCCGACGCCGTTGACGCGCCATTCCTTCGCCATTGTCGGCCCTTAGCGCGCCATTGCGGAGGCTAGGCTTGCCCCCGTGACGGTTTCGCTGCGGTCCGCCCTGGCGGCGGCCACCGACGAATTGTCCGCCGCGGGCGTTCCGAGCGCCCGGGTGGACGCCGAGCACCTGGCGGCCCACGTGCTCGGCGTGGAACGCGGCAGGCTGGCTCTGGTGGACGCGCTGCGCCCGGATCAGGTGGCGGCTCTGCGCGACGTGGTCGCCAAGCGGGCTGAACGCATTCCGCTGCAACATCTCACCGGATCGGCGCCGATGGGCGATGTCGACGTGCTCGTGGGCCCAGGGGTTTTCGTGCCTCGGCTGGAGACCGAGCTGTTGTTGGCATGGGCGGAAGCGCAGCTGGAGACAGCAGGCCACGAACACCCGCCCGTGGTGGTCGACTTGTGTACGGGCTCCGGCGCGTTGGCCCTGGCGCTGTCACACATGCGGCCGGACGCCGCGGTGCACGCTGTGGAGATCGACCCGGCCGCCCTGGCGTGGGCGCGCCGCAACGTCGAGCTGCACACCGCCGACGGAGACACCCCGATCACGCTGCACGCAGGCGACGTCACCGCCCCCGACCTCCTGACGGAGCTCACCGGCCGGGTGGACCTGGTGGTCGCCAACCCGCCCTACATCCCGCTCGGCGCCGAGCTGGATCCCGAAGTGGCCGAACATGATCCGCATCGCGCCCTCTTCGGCGGCCCCGACGGGCTCGAGGTCATCCGCCCCATGGTCGGCACGATCGCCCGCCTCCTGCGTCCCGGCGGCGCCGCAGGCATCGAACACGACGACTCCCACGGCCCCGACGTAGCCGCCCTCCTCGCGGCCAGAGCCTTCACCGGCGTCACCGAACACGCCGACCTGGCGGCCAAACCCAGGTTCGTCACCGGAATAGCCCCTGACGTACGTCCAGAATGACCCGTTGGGTGCGCTCAACGCACCCAACGGGTCATTCTGGAGGTACGAAAGCCCCGCCCCACGGCAATCCGGTTAAACCCTCTAAGCTCACTTTCCGTGAGTACGGTTTACGACTGCGCGGACAGTGGTTCGCGCGCGGCCGGGTTGACGGCGGCGCGCGGCGCGTTGAAGTCGGGTCGGCTGGTCGTCATGCCGACCGACACGCTGTACGGCATTGCCGCCGACGCTTTCGACTCCGACGCGGTGGCGGCGCTGCTGCATGCCAAGCGGCGCGGCCGGGACATGCCGGTTCCGGTGTTGGTGGGGTCGTGGAACACGATCGACGGACTGGTGTACTCGGTTCGGCACGAGGCCAGGGAGCTGATCCGGGCGTTCTGGCCGGGCGCGCTGAGCCTGGTGGTGCGGCAGGCTCCGTCGCTGGCGTGGGATCTGGGCGACACCCGCGGCACCGTCATGCTGCGGATGCCGCTGCACCCGGTGGCGCTCGAGTTGCTCGACGAGGTCGGCCCGATGGCCGTGTCCAGCGCGAACGTCTCCGGGCAGCCGCCTGCGCGCACCGCGGACGAGGCCCGCGCCCAGCTGGCCGACGAGGTCGCGGTGTACCTGGACGGCGGTCCGGCCGCGCACGCGGTCGCGTCAACCATCGTCGACCTCACCGATGACTCTCCCCGGATCCTGCGAGAGGGGGCCGTGTCCGCGCAGGACGTGGCCGAGGTCCTCGGCCTGTCGGCAGCCGGACTCGTCGCCAACGGATGACGGGTCTGCCTGCTTTCAGCGGCGGCGCAGGCGTGCCGGTCCGCGAGCTGTCGCTGGTATTGCTCGCCGCCGCGGTCATCACCTTCTTTGCCACCGGCCTGGTGCGGACCGCGGCGCTGGCGTTCGGCGCGGTGGCGATTCCCCGCGAACGCGACGTGCACGTCAAGCCGATTCCGCGGCTCGGCGGCGTCGGGATGTGGGTCGGGGTGATGGCGGCGCTGCTGTTCGCGCACCAATTGCCCGCGCTGAAACGGGGTTTCGAGTTCACCAAGGACATTCCGGCGGTGATGGTGGCGGCCACGATCATCGTGCTGGTCGGCATCATCGACGACCGCTGGGGCATCGACGCGCTGACGAAGTTCGTCGGGCAAGTCACCGCGGGCGGAGTCATGGCGGTGCTGGGCCTGGGCTGGCTGGTGCTCTACAACCCGTTCGACAAGACCACCATCGTGCTGGATCCGCTGCTGAGCGGGCTGGTGACAGTGCTGGTCACCGCGGTCGCGATCAATGCGATGAACTTCGTGGACGGCCTGGACGGCCTGGCAGCCGGGCTCGGCCTCATCGCCGCGTCGGCGTCGTGCGTGTTCTCCATCGGTCTGTTGCAGAAGCAGGGCGGCGACGTGAGCATGTACCCGCCGCTGCTGCTGGCGGCCGCCCTGGCCGGCGCCTGCCTGGGTTTCCTGCCGCACAATTTCTCGCCCGCGCGGATCTTCATGGGCGACTCCGGCTCGATGCTGATCGGCCTGATGCTGGCGGCCATCTCGACCGGGGACTCGGGCCGGATTCCGCTGCAGCTCTACGGAACCCGCGATGTCCTCGGCTTGCTCTCGCCTATTCTGCTGGTGTGCGCGGTCATGTTCATCCCGGTGTTGGACCTGCTGATGGCGATCATCCGGCGCACCCGCTCCGGGGTCGGCTTCTCCACCCCCGACAAGATGCACCTCCATCACCGTCTGCTCGAGATCGGGCACTCCCAGCGCCGGGTCGTGCTGATCATCTACCTGTGGGTGGGCGTCCTGGCGTTCGGCGCCGTCGGCAGCTCCTTGATGGAGCCCCAGCTGGTCGGCCCGTTGTTTGCTGCCCTGGTTCTGATCGTCTTCTTCACGACGGTCGTCCCGCTCATCCGGGAACACCGCCGAGACGGCTAGGGCCGCCCCTTCCGAAAGGCGTAAAGAAGCCGTAAAGATCCCAGGTAGTGGACAGGAACGAGACTGGCTACTACAGTGGGTCGTGGGAGGAGATTACTCGAGGGTCAGGTAAGAACCTCGCCCCGAGTGCCGGCCCCGCATCAGGTGAATCACCGATGCTCGACCGACAAGGAGCTGCGATGAGCGCTTTCCACGCGCGTCATTCGGATTAGTGCCGGGAGCGGCCCGAGGAGGCGCCTTCGCGGGCCTCGCGAGCGGCACAACCAAACACTGCGGACCCCCTCCGGGTTACCGCGAGTGCGCCGAGGTAGTCTGCATACCATTCGGGCCGGTTCTGTCCACCGGAGCCTGACTGCCCGCACGAATTGTTCCTGGCCACGATGTTGCAAACATCGTGAAGCTTGCATGTGTTGAACGCGGATTGAGGTAGGAAGAGATGGCAGTGACGCCAAGCGGTTCCGCCGCGCCATCCGAAGGCGGCATCGTGTTGCCGCCGGTTCCCTTGGGGCTGCGCCGTCCGATGATCTTCGCGGCCGTCGTCGGCGTGCTCTCGCTGATGGCGACCGGCGCACTGCACCGGCTGCTGCTCGGCATTCTCATCTGCGCGGGCCTGCTGATCGGCCTCGCCAACACCAAGCTCACCCAGCTTGCCGCAATGCGGATCACCTCGTCGGAAACCCCGAGTAAACAGAAGATGGCCCTTTCCGCCGCGTCGCGTTTGGTGGTCATTTCCACCGTCGCGATCGTGATAGGTTTCCTGCTGAGGCCGAATGGGATCGGGATCTTCTTCGGGTTGGCCGTTTTCCAAGTCATTCAGGTGCTCCACACCACCCTGCCCGTATTGAAGGGACTTCGCCAGCAGTCATGACGAACCACCTGCAAGATCTCCCCGTCGCCCTCCTCGCCGAAACGGCGAAGGAGGAGGAGCCCGCGATCAAGGTCGGCCACCACCAGGTAGTGCACTGGCTGGGCATGGATTTCAACCTCGACACCATCATCGCGACATCCATTGCGGCGCTGATCGTCATCGGCCTCGCGTTCTACCTGCGGGCGAAGATCACCTCCGGCGTCCCGAACAAGGTGCAGCTGTTCTTCGAGGCGGTCACCGTCCAGATGCGCGACCAGATCGAGGGCGCCATCGGAATGAAGATCGCGCCTTTCGCGCTGCCGCTGGCGGTGACCCTGTTCGTCTACATCCTGATTTCCAACTGGTTGTCGGTGCTGCCGGTGCAGTACGGCGACGGCGAACTGTTCGCGCCGCCCGCGTCGGATATCAATTTCGTATTCGCGCTGGCGCTGTTCGTATTCGTCTTCTATCACGCCGCGGGCGTGCGCAGGCGCGGCTTTTTCACCCACCTCAAGCAATTGGTGAAGGGCCACGCGGCAGGCCTGGCGCCGATCAACGTCATCGAAGAGCTGGCCAAGCCGGTGTCGTTGTCGCTGCGACTTTTCGGCAACATGTTCGCAGGCGGCGTGATGATCGCGCTGATCGCGATGTTCCCCGCGTACATCATGTGGGCGCCGAACGCGATCTGGAAAACGTTCGATCTCGCGGTCGGCCTGATTCAGGCCTTCATCTTCTCGCTGTTGACGATTCTGTACTTCAGCCAGTCGATGTCCCTCGAGGACGAGCACCACTAGGCTGCGAAACGGCGGCCCGAGGAGGCAGCTTGCGTAACACCGCAGGGCCTCGCGAGCAGCCTGATCGCACTGAGCTGACAATCCGTCCCACTCAAACAACGTCGAGACCGACAAATAGGAAAAGGAAGAGAAGAAAATGGCTGCAGACCCCCAGATCGTTGCCGGCGCGCTCATCGGCGGTGGCCTGATCATGGCCGGCGGCGCGGTCGGCGCCGGCATTGGTGACGGCCTGGCCGGCAACGCCCTGATCAACGGTGTTGCCCGTCAGCCCGAGGCCCAGGGCCGCCTGATGACCCCGTTCTTCATCACCGTCGGTCTCGTCGAGGCGGCGTACTTCATCAACCTGGCCTTCATGGCCCTGTTCGTGTTCGCCACTCCGGGCGCCAGCTAAGAATTTCCACTATGTCGAACCAAGCAGATGTGATGGCCGCCGGGATGGGTGAAGGGACGGGGCAATTGGCCGCGAACAACTTCCTCATCCCCAACGGCACATTCTTCGTCGAGCTGATCATCTTCCTGGTCGTGCTCGGGGTCATCTGGGTGTTCGTCGTTCCGCCGATCCGCCGCGTGCTGGAGGAGCGGGAAGGGGTGGTCGCCAAGACCACCGAGGACACCCGGGAGGCGACGGCAACGTTCGCCGCGGCCGAGACCCGCTACCGCGAGGCGCTCGCCGAGGCGCGCGGCGAGGCAGGCCGGATCCGGGACGAGGCGCGGGCCGAAGGCCAGGTCATCCTGGACGAGATGCGCACCCAGGCGAAGCAGCAGGCCGACGGCATCGCATCGCAGGCCGCCACCGAGCTGCGGGCCCAGGGCGACCAGATCGCCGCTGAGCTGCGGGCGGGTGTCGGACCGGTGTCGCAGGCACTGGCCGACCGGGTGCTCGGCGTCGGCGAGACCGTCAGCGGTTCGCAGGCAGGACGGGGATGAGCGTGCAGCACTTTCTGGCCGAAGGCGCCGAACACGGCGTCTACGACATCCACGTCGAATGGGGCACGTTCATCGCCCAGCTGTTCGCGTTCGCGGTGATCGTGGCCATCATCGGCAAGTACGTGGCGCCGCTGGTGCGCGGCGCCGCCGCCAAGCAGCAGCAGACCGTGGCCCGTCAGCTCGAGGAGAGCGCGACGGCCCAGGCTCGGCTGGCCGAGGCCAAGCAGGCCTACGAGCACGCTGCGGCCGAGGCCGACCGCGAAGGCGCGAAGATCCGCGAGGACGCCCGCGCCGACGCCGAGGCGATCGCGAGCGAGCTGCGCGCCCAGGCCACGGCCGAGGTCGGGCGGATCGAGCAGCACGGTCGCGAGCAGGTGGTGCTGGCCCGCCAGCAGCTGATCCGCCAGCTCACCACGGATCTGGGCACGGTGGCCGTCGGCCAGGCCGGGCAGCGGGTGCGCGAGCACCTCGCCGCGCCGCAGGCCAAGGCCGACAGCATCGACCGGTTCCTGGACGAGCTGGAGGCGATGGCCGCTTCGGGCGCCGCTCCGACGAGGAAGGGATTCTGATGCAGGCAGCAAGCCGCGAGGCGCTCGCCGTCGCCGAGGACAAGTTCCGTGAACTGACCCTCGGGATGGACGCGGCCACGGTGAGCGAGACCGCTGACCAGCTCGCGTCGGTGGCGCGACTGCTCGATCGCGAGATCGTGCTGCGCAAGCACCTGTCCGACGCCACCGCCGAGCCGTCGGCGAAGGTCGCGGTGGCCGAGCGGCTGTTCGCGGACAAGGTCGGCGGCCCCGTGCTCGAGGTGCTGAAATCCGCTGTCTCCCAGCGCTGGTCGCGCAGCCGGGACCTGGTCACCGCAGTCGACGGGTTCGCTCGCCTCGCCGTGCTGATCCGGGCCGAGCGCGACGGGCAGATCGAGACGGTCGAGGACGAGCTGTTCCGGTTCTCCCGCACCCTCGACGCCAACCCGCGGCTGTCGACGCTGCTCGGCGACGCGTCCGCACCGGTGGACGGCAGGCTTCAGCTGCTGAGCCAGGTGCTCGGCGGCCGGGTTTCCGCGCCCGCGCAGACCCTGCTGGAGCAGGTCGTGCGGTGGCCGCAGACCACCAACGTGGCGGCCGTGGTCGAACTGCTGGCCGACCTGGCCGCGGCCCGGCGCGGCGAGTCGGTGGCCCACGTGGTCTCCGCGACCCCGCTGACCGAGCAGCAGAACGCGCGGTTGACCGAGGTGCTCTCGCGCATCTACGGCCGCCGGATCTCCGTTCAGCTGGAACTGGACCCGGAGGTCCTCGGCGGCCTGCGGATCACCGTCGGCGACGAGGTCATCGACGGCACCATCGCGTCCCGACTGAGTGCAGCGGCGAACCAGCTGCCGCGGTAGTTGCGAGCACACCCAGACCACACCGAAAGCGAAAGCAGGAATCGAAACACCATGGCCGAGTTGACGATCTCATCCGAAGAGATTCAGGGCGCGATCGAATCGTATGTCGCGACTTTTTCGTCCGAGACCTCTCGCGAGGAGATCGGCACCGTCACCGACACCGGTGACGGCATCGCGCACGTCGAGGGGCTGCCCTCCGCGATGACCAACGAGCTGCTCGAGTTCAAGGGCGGCGTGCTCGGTGTCGCGCTGAACCTGGAGGAGGGCAGCATCGGTGCGGCCATCCTCGGCGAGTACCAGGACATCGAGGAAGGCCAGCAGGTCAAGCGGACCGGCGAGGTGCTCTCGGTGCCCGTCGGCGACGCGTTCCTCGGCCGGGTCATCGACCCGCTGGGCAACCCGATCGACGGCCTCGGCGACATTGCCGCAGAGGGCCGCCGCGCCCTCGAGCTGCAGGCTCCCACCGTCGTGCAGCGCCAGGCGGTCAAGGAGCCGCTGCAGACCGGCATCAAGGCCATCGACGCCATGACCCCGATCGGCCGCGGCCAGCGTCAGCTGATCATCGGCGACCGCAAGACGGGCAAGACCGCGGTCTGCGTCGACACCATCCTGAACCAGAAGCAGGCCTGGGAGACCGGCGACCCGAACCAGCAGGTGCGCTGCATCTACGTCGCGGTCGGCCAGAAGGGCTCCACCATCGCGGGCGTCCGCCAGGCTCTCGAGGACCGCGGCGCGCTGGAGTACACCACCATCGTCGCGGCCCCGGCCTCGGACTCCGCGGGTTTCAAGTGGCTCGCCCCGTACACCGGCTCGGCCATCGGCCAGCACTGGATGTACCAGGGCAAGCACGTCCTGATCGTGTTCGACGACCTGACCAAGCAGGCCGAGGCCTACCGCGCCATCTCGCTGCTGCTGCGCCGCCCGCCGGGCCGCGAGGCGTACCCGGGTGACGTCTTCTACCTGCACTCGCGGCTGCTGGAGCGCTGCGCCAAGCTGTCCAGCGACCTGGGCGGCGGCTCGATGACCGGCCTGCCGATCATCGAGACGAAGGCCAACGACATCTCGGCCTACATCCCGACCAACGTCATCTCCATCACCGACGGCCAGTGCTTCCTGGAGACCGACCTGTTCAACCAGGGCGTCCGGCCGGCCATCAACGTCGGTGTGTCGGTGTCCCGCGTCGGTGGTTCCGCGCAGGTCAAGGCCATGCGCTCGGTAGCGGGCTCGCTGCGCCTGGAGCTGTCGCAGTACCGCGAGCTGGAGGCGTTCGCCGCCTTCGCCTCCGACCTGGACGCCGCATCGAAGGCCCAGCTGGAGCGGGGCGCCCGCTTGGTCGAGCTGCTCAAGCAGGCACAGTATTCGCCGTACGCGGTCGAGGAGCAGGTCGTCGCGATCTTCCTCGGCACCGGCGGCCACCTGGACTCGGTCCCCGTCGCGGACGTGATCCGCTTCGAGAAGGAGTTCCTGGCTCACCTCAAGTCTCGCCACGCCGGTGTGCTCGACACCATCCGCACCAGCAAACTGCTCGCGGAGGACACCGAGAACGAGCTGACCGCCGCGGTCGCCGAGTTCAAGAAGGGCTTCGCGACCTCCGACGGCAGCTCGGTCGAGGTGGCCGACGAGGCCGACGTCGACGCGCTGGCGTCCGAGGATGCCGCGTCCGTGAAGGTCAACCGCCCGGCGCCGAAGAAGTAGGCATATATGGGTGCACAAATCCGAGTGCTGCGAAGGCGCATCCGTTCCGCCGGGGCGATCAAGAAGATCACCAAGGCCCAGGAACTGATCGCCACCTCGCGCATCGCCAAGGCGCAAGCCCGGGTGGAGTCCGCCCGGCCTTACGCCGAAGAGATCACCAAGGTGCTCTCGGAGCTGGCCACCGCCAGCGCCCTCGACCACCCGCTGCTCGCGCCGCGCGAGAATCCGCGCCGCGCCGCGGTGCTGGTGGTGTCGTCGGACCGCGGTCTGTGCGGCGGCTACAACGGCAACGTGCTGCGCACTGCCGAGGAGCTGTTCGCCAAGCTGCGCGACGAGGGCAAGGAGCCGGTGATCTACGTCATCGGCCGCAAGGCGCTGAACTTCTACCGGTTCCGCGACCGCGAGGTGGTCGAGCACTGGACGGGGTTCTCCGAGCAGCCGACCTACGAGCACGCCGCGACGGCCGCCGAGACCCTGGTCGCGGCGTTCGAAGCGGGCGCTGACGACACCGTGGACCGGCTCGGGGACAACCCCGGCCCGGACGGGCTGCTCGGCGTCGACGAGCTGCACATCGTCTACACCGAGTTCAAGTCGATGATGACGCAGAACGCCGCGGCGGTGCGAATCGCGCCGCTGGACGTCGAGTACTCCGATGAGCCGGTCGCGGCGCACACGGAGTACTCGTTCGAGCCGGACGCCGAGACGCTGTTCGCGGCGCTGCTCCCGCGCTACCTGGCGACCCGGATCTACGCGGCGATGCTGGAATCCGCCGCTTCGGAGTCGGCCGCCCGCCGCCGCGCCATGAAGGCGGCGACCGACAATGCCGACGAGCTCATCCGCAACCTCAAGCTGGAGGCGAACGTGGCTCGGCAGGCGCAGATCACCCAGGAAATCAGTGAAATCGTCGGCGGCGTGAACGCGCTCGCCGCTAGCGACAAGGACGACTAAATGACTGCCCCCGCAACTGCAACCAAGGAAGCGTCCAGTGAGCGCGCCGGCCGCGTGGTCCGGGTTACGGGCCCGGTCGTGGACGTCGAGTTCCCCCGCGACGCGATCCCCGAGCTGTTCACCGCGCTGCACGCCGAGGTCGAGCACCCGGAGCTGCGCAAGACGCTGACCCTCGAGGTCGCCCAGCACCTGGGCGACAACCTGGTCCGCACCATCTCCATGCAGCCCACCGACGGCCTGGTCCGCGGCGTCCCGGTCAGCACGACCGGCGCGCCCATCTCGGTTCCGGTCGGCGACGGCGTCAAGGGCCACGTGTTCAACGCTCTCGGCGACTGCCTGGACGAGCCCGGCTACGGCTCGGACTTCCCCAAGTGGTCGATCCACCGCAAGCCACCCGCCTTCGACCAGCTCGAGGGCCGCACCGAGGTGCTGGAGACCGGCCTCAAGGTCGTCGACCTGCTCACCCCGTATGTGCGCGGTGGCAAGATCGGCCTGTTCGGCGGCGCGGGCGTCGGCAAGACGGTGCTCATCCAGGAGATGATCAACCGCATCGCCAAGAACTTCGCGGGCACCTCGGTGTTCGCCGGCGTCGGCGAGCGCACCCGCGAGGGCAACGACCTGTGGGTCGAGCTCGCCGAGGCGAACGTGCTCAAGGACACCGCCTTGGTGTTCGGCCAGATGGACGAGCCGCCGGGCACCCGCATGCGCGTCGCGCTGTCCGCGCTGACCATGGCGGAGTACTTCCGCGATGAGCAGAACCAGGACGTGCTGCTGTTCATCGACAACATCTTCCGGTTCACGCAGGCCGGCTCCGAGGTGTCGACCCTGCTGGGCCGCATGCCTTCGGCCGTGGGCTACCAGCCGACGCTGGCCGACGAGATGGGCGAGCTGCAAGAGCGCATCACCTCGACCAAGGGCAAGTCGATCACCTCGATGCAGGCCGTCTATGTGCCCGCCGACGACTACACCGACCCGGCGCCCGCCGCGACGTTCGCCCACCTCGACGCCACCACCGAGCTTTCGCGTGCGGTGTTCGCCAAGGGCATCTTCCCCGCCGTGGACCCGCTGGCGTCGTCGTCGACGATCCTCGAGCCCGCCATCGTCGGCGAAGAGCACTACCGGGTCGCGCAGGAAGTCATCCGCATCCTGCAGCGTTACCAGGACCTGCAGGACATCATCGCCATCCTCGGCATCGACGAGCTGTCCGAGGAGGACAAGCAGCTCGTGGGCCGCGCCCGGCGCATCGAGCGGTTCCTGTCGCAGAACATGTACGCCGCCGAGCAGTTCACCGGCCAGCCCGGCTCGAACGTCCCGGTCAAGGAGACGGTCGAGGCGTTCGACCGGCTCGCCAAGGGCGACTTCGACCACCTGCCGGAGCAGGCGTTCTTCATGATCGGCGGTCTGGACGACCTCGCGAAGAAGGCGGAGAGCCTCGGGGTGAAGCTCTAGTGAGGCCGGGAGCGCAGCGAGCCGAGGGGAGTAGCTGATGTCGACCATGCAGGTCGAACTCGTCAAGCCGGACGGCCGACTGTGGTCGGGCGAGGCGTCGTTCGTCTTCGCCCGCACCAAGTCGGGTGAGATCGGCGTTCTGCCCCATCACATCCCGCTGATGGCGCAGCTGGTCGACGACGCCCCGATCCGCATCGACGGCGTCGACGGCGAGTCCCTCACCTTCGCCGTCGACGGCGGCTTCCTCTCGGTGAGCGACAAGGTCGTCACCATCCTCGCCGAGGACGCCGTGGTCGCCGCGGACATCGATGTCGACGCCGCCCAGCGCGACGCCGCCTCCGACGACCCGAAGCGCCAGGCCCGCGCCCGCGCCCGCCTCCGCGCAGTAGGAAAGTCCGACTAACACCAAATTCCAGAATGACCCGTGACGTGCGTCAGGCGCACATCACGGGTCATTCTGGATTACTTCTTGAGTGTGCCTTTTGACGTGATGTTGAGTGGCAGGGCCGCCGAGTACGCGAGATCCTGGCCGGCCTTCGCGACCGTCACTTTTGGTGCGCTGCCAATGGATTCGTAGCCGGCGCAGATGCCCCCGAGGTCGGTCACGTCGAAATGGAGCTGCCCGGCGCTCGCCGAGGTCAGGGCGAGACTGCCCTTGCGGCAGCCCGGGTCGTTGGCCTCGGGCGATTCCCACACGCCGCGGCTCTGTCCAGCTTTGAGGGTGATCACGACGGTTTCGGTCAGGTCTTCGCCGGCCAAGCCTTTGCCGGTTGCGGAGCCCCTCCACGTGCCTTCGAACTCGGCGGGGATGGTGCTGCCGTCGGAGGGGGCGGTGGGCTTGTTGTCGCTGCTCGTGATTTCCGACGGTGTTGCTTCGCCGGTGGTTTCGGGGCTTGCCGAGGTGGATGCGGCGGTTCGGGAGCCGGTGTCGTCGCCGCCGAGAATGACTGCGGTGGCGGCGATTGCGGCTGCCGCGGCGATGGTGACGGCTGCCGCGACCACCAGGCCGGTGCGGCGGCGGGATCGCGGCCGGGCGCCGTCGCGGGGTGACGACTCGGGTACGGGGTGCGCCG
>JABFVX010000132.1 GCA_013362555.1 Mycobacteriaceae bacterium | reverse complement strand
CCGTGGGTGGGGCGGAACGGCCCGCCGGCCGCGGGGCGGGCGGCAGGTCGGCGGTGCGCTCCCGCCAGTAGGCTCGGTCCCGGCTGAACCGCGGCGACTCGCGGTAAGCCGAATCCTGCCGGTAGATGTCGGCCAGGCCGACCGACTTCCGCGCCGCCGCCTGCGTTCCGGTCACCAGTGCGGTGTACAGGTGGGCGGCGCGGGCGGTGAGCGCCAAGCCGCCGTAGCCGTCGGTCGCCACGTGGTGCACGCGGGAATACCAGTAGTAGTGGTTGTCGGCCAGGCGCAGCAGCTTGGTCGTCGCCAGCGGATCGCGCCGCAGGTCGACCGGGGCGCTGTAGTCGCCGCGCATCCACTCCTGCGCGGCGGCGACCGGATCGGCCGTGCCGGTCAGGTCCACCACGGCCCCGTGGTACGGCTGTGTGGTGTCCACCCATTGGAAAGGCCTGCCGTCGATCTCGGTGATGCGCAGGTACGGCGACTCCAGTTCCGCACCGGCGGCCTGCACCGCCGCCGCAAATGCCGCTTCGTCCACCGCGCCGCGGATCTCCACGTACTGGGCGATGTTCGGCGGCCGCTCCGGAGACAGCTTGTGGGCGAACCACATCCCGTATTGCGCCCGCGACAGCGGAATCAGGCCGGAACAGTCGGTTGAGTTGCTCGTCGCCGAATCGGCTTCAGGCTGCGCCACTCCGGTCTCCTCCCCGAGGCCGTCGATTGATCCGATACTCCCATCAACCCTATCCAGACCGGACACCGTTTCGTTACCTCACAAAACGGTGCCCCCACACCCGTAGCGCGCGTCTACACCCGCAGCTGCGGGTGTAGACGCGCGCTGTGGGGGCGGGATCAGGCGAGGCCGCGGTGAGCGAGGAGGGGGGCGATGTCGGGGTCGCGGCCGCGGAAGGCGCGGAAGGCGTCCATGGGGTCGACGCTGCCGCCGACCGACAGCAGGGTGCGGCGGTAGTGGTCGCCGCAGTGTCGGTTCATGCCGTTCTCGGTGAACCACGCGATGGTGTCGGCGGCGAGCACCTCGCTCCAGATGTAGGAGTAGTAGCCCGCGCTGTAGCCGATCAGGTCGGAGAAGATGTGCGCGAAATACCTGCTGCGGTAGCGCGGCGGCACGAGCTCTACCGCCACGCCGCGCTCCGCGAGGGCCTGCGCCTCGAACGCGTCGGCGTCGGTGACAGCGGCGTCCGGGCCGATGGTGTGCCAACTCCAGTCCAGCAGCGTGGCGGCCAGGTACTCCAGTGTCTTGAAGCCCTGGTTGAACTGCTGCGCGGCCCGGATCTCGGCGATGCGGCGGGCGGGCAGCGGCTCGCCGGTGTCGACGTGGCGGGCGTAGTTGGCCAGCACCTCCGGCCAGGCGGCCCACATCTCGTTGGCCTGTGACGGGTACTCCACGAAATCCCTTGGCACGCTGGTGCCTTCGACTCGCGGAAAGCGCACCGCGGAGAACAGTCCGTGCAGCGCATGGCCGAACTCGTGGAAGGCGGTGATCACTTCGTCGAAGGTCAGCAGGGTCGGGCCGGTCGCGGGCTTGGCGAGGTTCAGGTTGTTCACCACTACCGGCTTCTCGTCCAGCAGATAGGACTGCTCGACCAGATTGTGCATCCACGCGCCGCCGCGCTTGCCGGCGCGGGAGTACGGATCCAACACAAACAGGCCCAACCCGGAGCCGTCCGCGTCGAACACTTCCCACACTCGGGTGTCCGGGTGGTAGCCGCGCAAATCGGGGCGTTGTGTGAAACCGATTCCGAAGAGTTTGCTCGCCGCGAAGAACACCCCGTCGGCGATCACCCGGTCGAGTTCGAAATACGGACGCAGCGCCGCGGTGTCCAGATCGTAGCGGGCCGTGCGCAGCCGCTCGGCGTAGAAGGCCCAGTCCCACGGTTCCAGCGGCCCTTCGTGCCCGTTCGCCGCGGCGAACTCCCGCAGTTCTGCGGCCTCCCGGCCGACATTGCGGACAGCGGGTTCGACCAACCTGCCGAGCAGGTCCTCGACGGCGTCCACCGTCTGCGCGGTCTGGTCGGCGACCACGTACGCGGCGTGGTTTTGGAAGCCGAGCAGCACGGCGCGCTCCGCCCGCAGCCGTGCCAGTTCCGCAGCGAGCGCGCCGTTCTGCGGCGCCCGCTCGGTACTCAGGCGAAACAGCGCGCGCCGCGTCGCGGGATCGGTGAGCTGGGCCAGCGCGGCCTGGTCGGTGGTGTTGCGCAGTGCCAGCGTGTAGCTGCCCTCGTGTTCCAGGGCGGCGATCGTCTCGGCGTCCAAGCCGTCCAGCGCGGCGGGGTCGTCGAGCTTCAGCGCGGACTCGTGCACAGCGGCGACGAGGTTCTGCGCGAATTCGGTAGCGAGCGCGGCGATCTGCTCGTTGAGTCGGCGCAGCCGCGCCTGGTCGGGCTCGGCCAGCTCCGCGCCCGCCTTGACGAAATCGGTGCGGTAGCGCCGCAGCAGCCACGCCTCTTCCGGGTCGTCGGTCTCGACGCGGGAGATTCGCTGCCAGAGTGCTCGATTCAGCGCGACCGCGTCGCTGTGCCTGGTGTAGCGCGGCGTGACGTCCTTTTCCAGGTCGCGGATCTCGTCGTCGGCGCAGGAGCCCGCGAGGGTGAAAAAGACCGTGATCGCCCGGTGCAGGTCGCGGCCCGAACGCTCCAGCGCCGCAACCGTGTTGTCGAAGGTCGGCGGCGCCGGGTCGGCGACGATTGCGTCGATCTCGGCCAGGTGCGCCGCCATCGCCGCTTCGACCGCGGGCAGCAGGTGGCCGACCCCGACGGCATCGAACTCCGGCAGTCGATACGGCAGTTCGCTGGGCGACAGCAGCGGGTTCACCGGGCTCTGGGTCACGAGGTTGCCTCCGGATGGTCGGGCGCCTTGGGCAGCGGATGGGCGAACGTGTTCTCGATGATCGCGTAATGCTGGTATCCGAGCCGAGCCACCGGCCGCAACAGGTCGGGGCGCACATAGCCTTTCGGGTCCAGCGCGGCGTCGTCCACCGATACCGACACCACTCGGCCGATCACGACCTGGTACGGACTGAGCTGATCGTCGTTGGCCCCCGGCAGATTGACGGTGCGGTAGTGCACGCATTCCAGCGACGCCCGCGCGGCGGCCACCGTCGGCGGGTTGACCCGGATCGAGGGCCGCATGTCGATGCCGAGCCGCTCGGGCTCGCTCTGGCCGTGCGGAAAAGGGGCCGCGGTGGCCATCATCTGCTCGTAGAGCTCCTCGGTGACCAGGTTGCACACGAACTCCCCGGTCACCTCGACGTTGCGGAGGCTGTCCTTGCGCCCGTCCGAGGCGAACATGACATAGGCGGGCCGGTCCGCGATGAGGTTGAAGAAACTGTACGGCGCGAGATTCACGCCGCCGCGTTCGTCGACGGTGGAGATCCACCCGATGGGCCGGGGAACGACGAGCGACTTCAGCGGATCGTACGGCAAACCATGGTCATGGTGGTCCGGGCTGTAGTGCATTCTGGGAGGCCTCGCACAATCCTTGTCGCGCAACGAAATCAGCGGAAATCGACGGCGCGGGCCCATCGGGGCGCCCGCGCCGTCGCTGTCGGGGTTCGACCCTAGCCGGTTGCCGGCGGCGGCGTCGCGATTGGCCCTGCGGTGTTGCGCAAGCGAACTCCGCGCCCAGTTCTTCCGGAATGACCTGTGACGTGCGCTG
>JABFVX010000508.1 GCA_013362555.1 Mycobacteriaceae bacterium | reverse complement strand
CGCACCCCGTACACCGGTAAACCGACTTGGTCCTGGCCATGGGACGCAGCCTAGGACCAAGGTCCGACAAACTCCCGAACGACCCGTGGAGTGCGTTTTCGCGCGGTCGGACGGCGCCCGAGGGCAGCGTTACAAATCTCCAGAATGACCCATGACGTGCATCCAACGCACGTCATGGGTCATTCTGGAGATTTGTAACCTAGCGTCACTCGTGCTTCGGGTGCTCTTCCTGCGTGGAGGAAGCCTTGCGCTCGACGTCGGCCGCGTCGATGGGGACCTGGACTGTCACGGGGCCGTTGCCTGCGAAGGTGAAGGTCACCGGCACGGTCAGGCCTGGGGTGAGGTCGCGGCTGAGGTCGGTGATCTCCACCAGGATCGGCGCGGCGGCCGGGTCCAGGTCGGCGTCGCGCTGGGCGGCCGGGGCGTCGGCCTGCTTGGCGCCGGCCACCAGGGTGCGTTGCGGCGCGAGCTTGGGCTGGGCCTGGTCGGAGCCGATCGGCGAGACGATCCTGGCGCGACCCGCGTCGGTGCTGATCGAGGTCAGCGTGTCTTCCTTGTGGGGGCTGGTGTTGACTGCGCTGAACAGCAGCAGCGCCCGCCCGTCTTTCTTGTTCGTGTAGGCCGCCGGGTCCGCGCCGAGCGCCCCCGGGAAGTTGATGCGCACATCGCGCAGGGCGATCTGGCCCGCGTTGGCCGAATTCCCGTTGACCGCGGGAACCTGCACCGCCGTCTGCGAGACCTGACCCGCGCCGCAGGCGCCGGTGGCGAGTGCGGCGGCGGCCAGCACGGCTGCAGCGGCGACACTGCGGGCGATGCGACGGTTGGTCGCGAGCATGGAATCGTCCTCCTCGGGCCTGGGGAACCGCTGTAGCGACGGCGGCGCTACGTGGAGCGTAGTAGTTGACTCGGGGAATCGGTACTCCGGCCCTGCTCGCGCCGTTGCCGCGCGTTTGCGTCGGCCAAGCCAAACGGCCAACTCAACCACCGCGGAGTTGGCGGCGTGGCATAATCGTTATAACAGATAGATTTTCCTGTGGGAGCATGGATCTGGTGAGTTGTCAACCCTGTTGATCGTCAGGCGACGCCCCTGACCTGCGCTGTTTCGCGCGCTTTTTGCCGCGGCATGGTAAACTGGCGCCATCGAAAGGGGCACGGGACATATGATTTTCAAAGTCGGAGACACCGTCGTTTACCCCCATCACGGAGCGGCGTTGATCGAAGCGATAGAAACTCGCACCATCAAAGGTGAACAGAAAGAGTATCTGGTCCTCAAGGTTGCCCAAGGCGACCTGACAGTTCGAGTTCCTGCTGAGAATGCCGAGTATGTCGGGGTTCGCGACGTGGTCGGCCAGGAGGGTCTCGATCGGGTGTTCCAGGTGCTCCGTGCGCCGCACACCGAAGAGCCCACTAACTGGTCCCGCCGTTACAAGGCAAACCTCGAGAAGCTCGCTTCCGGTGATGTGAACAAGGTTGCCGAGGTTGTGCGCGACCTGTGGCGGCGTGAGCAGGACCGCGGCCTGTCCGCGGGCGAGAAGCGCATGCTGGCCAAGGCGCGCCAGATTCTGGTCGGCGAGCTCGCCTTGGCCGAGGGCACCAACGACGAGCGGGCGGAGACCCTGCTCGACGAGGTCCTGGCCACCGCCTCCTGACGTAAGTCCCTGCCCCGGGAGTCGCCGAGGGGGTCGGCCTGCCGGGTGGGGTCCGCTTACTCGGCTCTGTGTGCCGGCCGGGTAGGTTCGCCAGGTGAAGTCAAACGCAGACGGTCCCGCCGTCGGGCTGGTCCCGGCGGCGGGCCGCGGCGTGCGCCTAGGGGAATCGCGGCCGAAGGCGTTCGTCGAACTGGGGGGCGTCCCGATGCTCCGGCTCGCCGTCGACGGCCTGACGGCCTCCGGCGCGGTGGACGCGGTGATTGTGATGGTCCCGAACGAGATGCTCGACGCTACGCGGGCGTTGCTGCCGCGGCCTGTCACGGTGGTGGCGGGCGGCGCCGAGCGGGTCGACTCGGTACGGGCCGGACTGGCGGCCGCGTCCGACGCCGAATATGTCCTGGTGCATGACGCCGCACGACCGTTCACGCCGCCGGAGCTGATTTCCCGGGTGGTGGCCGAACTCCGCGCGGGCCATTCCGCCGTCGTTCCCGCCCTCCCGCTGTCGGACACCGTCAAAGTGGTGGACCAGCGCGGCGCGGTGGTCGAGACGCCGGACCGCGCCCGGCTCCGCGCAATACAGACCCCGCAGGGATTTCGGGCGGATTTGCTCAAGCGCGCCTACCGTGAGATGAATCACCTCCAGGTCACCGATGACGCGGGCCTGGTCGAAGCGGCCGGCGCCGCGGTGCACACCGTCCCCGGCGACCCGCTCGCCTTCAAAATCACCAACCCGCTGGATCTGGAGCTGGCGCGCACGCTGAGCCGGGTGCGCCGATGAACGCGGCCTTCCCCGACATTCGCGTCGGCATCGGCACCGATGTGCACCCCGTCGAGCCGGGCAGGCCGTGCAGCCTGCTCGGGCTGCTGTTCGCCGACGCGGACGGCTGCTCCGGCCACTCGGACGGCGACGTGGCCGCGCACGCCCTCTGCGACGCGCTGCTGTCGGCAGCCGGGCTGGGCGACGTGGGCGCGGTCTTCGGCGTGGGCAGGCCGGACCGGGAAGGCATCACCGGGGCGGCGATGCTGACCGAGGTGCGCGAGCTGCTCGCCGCCCGCGGTTTCGCGATCGTCAATGCCGCGGTCCAAGTGATCGGGAACCGGCCCAAGGTCGGCCCGCGCCGAGCCGAGGCGCAGCAGGTGCTCGGCGAGCTGCTCGGCGCACCGGTTTCGGTATCGGGCACCACCACCGACGGACTCGGCCTCACCGGCCGCGGGGAGGGAATCGCCGCCGTGGCCACCGCCCTGGTCAGAGCCGGTGTGTGAGAGCCATGCAGTAGGCTGTCGCAGCGTGACTCTGCGCCTCTTCGACACCGCTTCGCGGACCGTGCGGGAATTCGTCCCGCTGGTCCCCGGCCATGCGTCGGTGTACTTGTGTGGCGCCACGGTTCAGGGTGAGCCCCACATCGGACACGTGCGCAGCGGAGTCGCTTTCGACGTGCTGCGACGCTGGCTGCTCGCGCACGATGTCGACGTGGCATTCATCCGCAACGTGACCGACATCGAGGACAAGATCCTCACCAAGGCCGCCGCCGCGGGCAGGCCGTGGTGGGAGTGGGCCGCCACCTACGAGCGCGCTTTCGACGACGCCTACCGCAGGCTCGGCGTCCTGGCGCCGTCCGCGGAGCCGCGCGCCACGGGGCACATCACCCAAATGATCACCATGATGCAAAAGCTGATCGACCGCGGCCACGCCTACGCGGCAGACGGCAACGTCTACTTCGACGTGCGCAGCTACGCGAACTACGGCGCCCTGTCCGGGCACAAACTCGACGACGTGCACCAAGGCGAGAGCGCGGGCCAGGGCAAGCGTGATCCGCTCGACTTCACCCTGTGGAAGGCCGCGAAGCCGGGCGAACCGTCCTGGCCGACGCCGTGGGGCGACGGCAGGCCCGGTTGGCATCTCGAATGCTCGGCGATGGCCTCGGCCTACCTCGGTCCGGAATTCGATATCCATTGTGGCGGAATGGATTTGGTCTTTCCGCATCACGAGAACGAAATCGCCCAGAGCAAGGCGGCGGGAGACGGATTCGCGCGGTACTGGCTGCACAACGGCTGGGTCACCATGGGCGGCGAGAAAATGTCCAAGTCGCTCGGCAATGTCCTTTCCATCCCGAACATGCTGAAAAAGGTTCGGCCCGTGGAACTTCGGTACTATCTGGGCAGCGCCCACTACCGGTCGATGCTGGAGTACTCCGACCAGGCACTGGCGGACGCGGTAGCGGCTTACCGGCGGCTGGAGTCCTTCGTGCTCAAGGCTCGGGAGCGGGCGGGCGAGGCGCCGAAGGGCAAGTGGACCGACGCCTTCGCCGCCGCGATCGACGACGACCTGTCGATTCCCAAGGCGCTGGCCGAGATCCACGGGCTCGTGTCCGAAGGCAACAAGGCGCTGGACGCGGGCGCTCTGGACACGGCCAAGGGCATCGCGGGCCAGATCCGGGCCATGCTCGACATCCTCGGCGTCGACCCGCTCGACCCGCAGTGGGAGCGGCCGCAGGAGAATTCGGGCGCGGTCGAGGCGCTGGACGTCATGATCCGGTCGGCGCTGCAACGGCGGCAGCATGCGCGGGCGGACAGGGAATGGGCGACCGCCGACGCGATCCGCGATCAGCTCACCGCGGCGGGGATCGAGATCACCGACACCCCGGACGGCCCGGAGTGGTCATTGTCCGAGGCGGCTCGGGTCCGGCCCGAGCGGGACGCGGCCGCCGCCACCGATACCGAGGGAGTCAGCTGATGGCCGGGAATTCCAGCCGCAAGGGGGCCATCCGCAAGAGCGGCACCAAGAAGGGGCAGGTCGTCGGGTCGGGCGGGCAGCGCCGCAAGGGGCTGCAAGGCAAAGGCGCCACCCCGAAGGCCGAGGACCGTCCTTACCACCCGGCCGCGAAACGCGCTCGGGCCGAGGCGAACAAGGCCGCGACGCGGCCGGGTGGTAAGACGGGCCGGGCCACGGGCAAGGCCGTGGACAGCCCGGAGAACGTGCTCGGCCGCAATCCGGTGCTGGAGTGTCTGCGAGCCGGGGTGCCCGCCAACGCGCTCTACGTCGCGCTCGGCGCCGAGAGCGACGAGCGGCTGACCGAGATCGTGCAGCGCGCGGCGGACAGCGGCATCGCGATCCTGGAGGTCCCGCGCGCCGACCTGGACCGGCTGTCGGCCAACGGACTGCACCAAGGCGTGGCGCTGCAAGTTCCGCCGTACCGGTACGCCCACCCCGACGATCTGGTTGCCGTCGTGCGCAATTCGGGTTCGCCCGCGCTGCTGGTGGCGCTGGACAACATCTCGGACCCGCGCAATCTGGGCGCCGTGGTGCGCTCGGTGGCGGCGTTCGGCGGCCACGGCGTGGTCATTCCGCAGCGGCGCAGCGCCAGCGTGACCGCGGTGGCGTGGCGCACCAGCGCGGGCGCCGCGGCCCGGCTTCCGGTGGCTCGCGCCACCAATCTCACTCGCACGCTGAAGAATTGGGCCGCCGAGGGGTACACCGTCATCGGCCTCGACGCCGGCGGCGACACCACCCTGGACGAGTTCGACGGCACCGGTCCCACGGTGGTGGTGGTCGGCTCCGAGGGCAAGGGACTTTCGCGACTGGTCCGGGAGGCCTGCGACCACATCGTCGGCATCCCGATCGTGAGCGAGGTGGAGTCCCTCAACGCCTCCGTCGCCGCGGGCGTCGTCCTCGCCGACATCGCCCGCCGGCGCAGGCACTGAGAACCGGCCGAAGGCGATACGATTCGGGGGTGATCGATGCGAGCGGGATGCCCATCGGGGGGCCGGTTGAGCACCCACGTGCCACAGCGGTTTTGGTGCTCGGAGTGCTTGGGCTGTTGTGCTGTGGCGTCGCCGCGCCGATCGCCTGGGTGCTGGGCGCCCGGGCGCTGATCGAAATTGACGCGTCCGGAGGCTATTACGGCGGACGCAGTCAGGCTCGGCTCGGCATGGCGCTGGGGATCCTCGGCACCGTTGCCATGATCTTCATGTGCCTGCTGTTCCTGGTCCTACTGTTCCGCTGACCCGCCGCCACTACCGTTTCCGCCGGTGATCGCCGCGGACGCCTCGTCCCAGGCGGGCCAGTTCCCGGTGACGCTGCCGGTCCAGTTCGGCGGCCGCAGCTTGAGGTAGGCGGCGACGCCTTCGGCCGCGTCCGGCAGCGAGGTGAGGTGTTCTTGCAGGCTGCGTTCGATCCGACCCACCGCGGCGGCGGTCATGCCGAGGCTCTCCCAGAGCAGCCGCTTGGACAGCGCCACCGACAGCGGCGCGGAGCTGGCCGCCAAATGGCCTTGGCCAGGCCCATGGCCTTGGCTTCGCTGCCGTCGAACGTGCGGCCGGTGAGGATGATGTCGGCGGCGTTGGCGATGCCGACCAGCCGCGGCAGCGTCCAGTGCGAGAACCCGTCCGGAATCATTCCGCGCCGGGTCTGCACCAGCCCGTACACCGCGTCGCATGCCACGTAGCGCATGTCGCATTGCAGCGCCAGTGACAATCCCAGCCCGACGGCGTGCCCGTTCACCGCTGCGATCACCGGCTTGCGCACCGCCCACGGCGGCGGGTCGATGGTCACGCCGCTCTGGTCCTTGGCGGCCAGGTCCACGCCCGCGCAGAAGGCGGGCGGGGTGCCGGTGATGACGACCGCGCGGATGCCGTCCTCGGCGTCACAGCGCCGCAGCGCCGCCGAGAGCGCCTGGCCCATGGCGGCGGTGAAGGCGTTCTGTTGGGAAGGCCGATTCAGGGTCAGTACGGCGACCCCACCCGAAACGTCGACCTGCAATTCGGCGGCCATCAACAATCCTCACTGCGTAGAGCCCAGTACCCGACCGATCCCCATAGGGCCTACGGTGAATGATAGCGACTCCCAGGGCCGTTCACAGGGTTTGCGGCAGGATTGCGTACTGTCCGCCCGATATCGCCGAGTGCTCCGAATGTCCGGTCTGATCTGCGATCACCTTGGTTGATGCCACCGGTCACAAAGTTAGCGGGCCGTGACCCTCGCCGCCACCCGCTGTCCGGGGCGGCGGCGAGGGTCACGGGTTCACGAGGATGGGACGGGCTGGCGGCTCAGGAGCTGGGCGCAACGCAGCAGCCCGAGGTGGCTGTACGCCTGGGGATGATTGCCCAGCGCCCGCTCGGTGACCGGGTCGTACTCCTCGCTGAGCAGGCCGGTCGGACCCGCGGCCGCGACCAGCTGCGCGAACAGCGCCTCCGCGTCCGAGTGCTTCCCGATGAGCAGGTACGCCTCGACCAGCCAGGCGGCGCACAGGTGGAACCCGCCCTCGCCGCCGGGGAGCCCGTCGTCGCGGTGGTAGCGGTACACGGTTGCGCCGCTGCGCAGCTCGGCCTCGGTGGCCACCACGGTCGCGGCGAACCGCGGATCCGACGGCTCGATCAGCCCGCTCAGGCCGATGTGCAGGGTGGCCGCGTCCAGGTCGGTGCCGTCGTAGGCGGCGGTGAACGACTGAACCTCGTCGTTCCAGCCCTTCTCGAGCACTTCCTCGGCGATGGTCTTGCGCAGCACCAGCCAGTCCGGGTCCGCGCTGCGGCTGAACCGCTCCGCGAGCGTGATGGCTCGATCCACCGTGAGCCAGCACATCACCTTGGAGTACACGTGGTGACGCGGGGCCCCGCGGATCTCCCAAATGCCGTGGTCCGGCTCGGTCCAACGACGCTGCACGGCCCGCACCATGGCCTTGACCAGCTCCCAGCCCCGGTCCGGCAGGACCTCGGCCGGATCGGTCACGCCCTTGCGGACCCTCGTGTCGGCCAGAGTCGCGATCAGCTCCACGATCGGGCCGAACACGTCCAGCTGCACCTGCATGTTCGCCGCGTTGCCGACGCGAACCGGGCGCGAACCCGCGTAGCCCGGCAGATTGTCGATGACCGCCTCCGGCGGCAGCGCGGTGCCGTAGATCGTGTACAGCGGGTGCAGCCGCTCGGGGCCGGGCAGAGTGTCGAGCACCCGGTACACCCAGCCGAGGAAGTTCACCGCCTCGTCGACCGATCCGACCGACGCCAGCGACTGCGCGGTGAGGGCGCCGTCGCGCAGCCAGCAGTAGCGGTAGTCCCAGTTGCGGATGCCGCCGATGTCTTCCGGCAGCGACGTGGTGGCGGCGGCCAGGATCGACCCGGTCGGCTCGTGCACCAGCCCGCGCAATGTGAGCGCCGAGCGCTTCATCAGGCCCGGCTTGAGGCCCGGCAGCTCCAGCCCGCCGACCCAGTTCGACCAGTACGCCTCGGAGATCCCGCGGCGCTCTGCCTCGGATCGGGCAGACGGCGACAGATCTGATGTGCCACAGCGCAATTCGAGCACGACCGGACCCCGGGAGGGGTCGACGACGGCCCGGGCGACGTGGTGGGTTCCGTCGGACAGGATCATCCAGTCCACGCCCGGCGAGCGCAGCACCAGCGGGTCGTTCGGGCCGAAGGCGCGCAGCCCGTCGGCGTCCTGCTCCAGCGTCACCGGCACCTGGCCGAATTCCGGGCGCGGCGCGAAGGTGATGACGGCCCGCGCGTTCCCGGTGATCACCCTGGTCAGGTCGGTGCGCTCCGAGCTCACGTCGTGAGGCAGGTAGTCCGCGACTTGCAGACTGGCCCAGCGGGTTTCGACGGTCATCGTGCCGTCCACGTAGCGCTGCGACAGGGGCAGGCCCGCGCGCTCGGGCTGGATGGTGAAGTGGCCCGCGGCCTCGCCGCCGAGCAGATGCGCGAAGACCGCCGCCGAGTCCGGCTCCGGGTGACACATCCAGGTGATCGTGCCGTCGGGGGTGACCAGCGCCTTGGCCCGCGGGCTCGCGAGCATCGTCAGTCGCTCGATGCGGGGTTGATTCGCGCCGGACAACCAAGTCCGGCGCTCCTCCAAAAGGTAGGCGAGGGCCGTGCAGACGTCCTCGGTGGAGCGAACGCGAAACGGCGCCGCGGTGTCGCCGTCGCCGACCTTGATGCCCACGTCCGGGCCGTGCAGCCTGCGGAAGCCCTTCTCGTCGGTGACGTCGTCGCCGAAGAAGACGGCCGCCGTGGCGTTCTCCTGGCGGCGCACGATGTCGAGCGCTTCGCCCTTGTCGGTCGGCACCACGGACAGCTCGATGACCGCCTTGCCCTCGGTCACCTGCACGCCGACCCAGCCCGCGGCGCCGTGCCGGACCCGCTCCAGGGCGGCTCGGCCGAGCTCGGGGGTGGCGTTGCGCACATGCAGCGCCACGCTGGCGGGTTTGCTCTCGACCGTGACGCCCGGATGCTCGGCGGCGATGTCGGCCAGTTCCGCCTGCACTTCGCGCAGCAGAACCTTGGCGTCGTTGTCGATGGCGTGCACGAAGCCGACGTCGAACTCGGAGCCGTGGCTGCCGATCAGCTGCACCTCGACCGGGAGCCGGGACAGCGCGGCGAGGTCGCGCAGCGCGCGGCCGGATATCACCGCGGCGGTGGTGCCGGACAGTCCCGCCAGCGCGCGCAGTGCGCGCACCGACTCCGGATGTGGGCGTGCATCTTCCGGGTTGGCGACGATCGGCGCGATGGTTCCGTCGTAATCCGACGCGACCAGCAGGCGCGGAGACCGCGCCACGGTGGCGAGTGCCCGACGAAGGTCGAGAGGCAGATCCTGAGCGCTCACGCTTTCAACCTAGGTGCTCGGTGGACAAGGCGCGCAAACTGTAACGCGTGGTGTGGGGCGGCTCACAGTCGCACCGCCGGTTTGCTAGGAGATTGCTGGCATGTTAACTCCAAGCGTGCGGCGACGGCGACAACTGCGCCGCCGGGTTGACCGACCAGTATTGATCGGCACCCCGGGGTTGGCTGCCGTTCCGTCATGTGACGGACCGCGTTTTTGCACGCTATCTGATCTTGCATTCCGGTGTGAAGCCGAGACAAGTGTGATCCGGCGGTCATCGGTCCGGCGGGCGTCCCCGCGACGGCGGATGACCGGAAAGCCCGCCGGCAAAACGGACTGACCGCTACCATGGCAGCAATCGAGCAGCGGATGTCGCCGGGGTTATCGGGCGATGTCGATTTTCGCGCTCTGACATGGGGAATTTGCGCTCACGCCGGTGAGGGAGAGCACGATGGTCGGACGTCGCGCGCGGGTTGCCGCGGGCATGCCTGCTGGACTTCGTGGTCCAGAGCGGCGCAGGTTGCGGTCGTACCGCAGAGTCGCGGGAGTGGTCGACGCGGTGGTCGCGGTCGCGGCCGACGCGGACGCGGACGACCTCGGCGAGTTGGTGGACGCGATCGGGGCCGAGCGCAACCGGCCGATCGAGGTCGTCCAGGCCCGGCTCGCCCCCGGGGTGTGCGGCCAGCGCCGCGCGTATCCCGGGCACGACGTCATCGTGTTGGCGCCCGAACTGCCGGATCCCGCCCGCACCCTGGCGCACGAACTCGGCCACGTCGTGTTCGACCACGACGGCGCGCCCGCTGGTGCGGTGACGCTGGAGGCCAGCGAGGACTTGATCGCCTACATGCTCAGCCAGCGCGCCACCAAGGCCGTCGAGGACGGCTCGGACGAGCTGGCCGAATGGGAGGCGGAGACTTTCGCGAGCATGCTGCTCACCCGGCTGCGCGTGGTCGGGCGGGGTCACGGCGTTTCGGTCCTGAGATTCGACGAGGCGCTCGGGTGACGCGAAACATGTTGGGCGAACGGGCGAACGGAGTGGCTGACAAATGACGTTCTGGATAGTCGCGCTGGTGGTGTGGGTTGCGGCGGGCGCGCGGATCGGGCGGGTGCTGGTGCGGCCCGCGAGCACGGTGCGCACCGCGATCATCGTCGCGGTGGCCGCGGTCGCGGCCGCCTCCACCGTGGCCATTCCGCACGTCGCGCAGGCCATCGACAGCACGGCCCAACTGCGAGTGCGCGATCCGCTGCTGTCGGACGCGCAGGCAGTGGCGGCGTGGGTGGTGTTCACCGCGGCCAGCGCCGTCGTCGCGTTCGCGGCCTGGCCGGTGACGTCGCGGCGCAACCTGCTGCGCGTCGCGGCCGGGGTGTACCTGGCGGGCATCGTCTTCGCGGTCGTGAGCGTCGTGGTGTCGCCGACGCTCGGCTGGATCGTGGTGGCGGCGGGCGCGCTGTTCATCGGGCTGGCCGGGCTGCGCAGCCTGGCCTGGAACCCGCTCGGCCGCGGAATTCTCACCTACGCCCTCGGCGCGATGCTCATCGCCGGGCTGGCCGCGGTGCAGGTGCGCCGGTCCATCGCCGACGGCCCGGTCGCCGCGCGGCATCCGGCGCCGGACTGGGCGTGGTCCGGCGCGGCGGTATTCCTGGCGGTCGGCGCGATGTCGATCCTGATCGAAGTCTGGTTCCGGGCGCGGATTCTGCTGCGGCGGATCCGCTCGCTGCACGGCGTGCTGGTCGAGCGGTTCCCGGAGGTGGTGATGGACCGGCCTGCTCGGACCGCTCCGCTGCGCGCGTCCGACCAGGTGGCGCAGGTGATGGACGCCATGTATCTGCAGGCGGGCGGCGGTGCCCTGTCCGGCGGCGGCGGGCCGCTGCCCGCACACTCGGCGGAGCGCGCGGCGACCGTGGCCGAATGGGTCCATGATCCGACGACTAGGCCGCTCGACTTGCGCTGGATCGCTCCGCCGGACGGGGTGTCCGCACGCCGGTGGGTGTCGGCGATCGCGAAGGAGTTCGCGCACACCGCTTGACCCGATCGCAGGTCAGGCCCGCGAACGCGAGAACCTGGGAGCCGTGGTGCCGCTCCCGGGTCCCCGCGTCCGCGGGGATGTTTGTTCGATACCCGTGCTTATTCGGTCCCGTCCGGCGGAATTTCTGGCAGGCCCTCACTCGCCCGCAGCTTCTCCGCAATATGGGTCAGCAGGTTCTGTGACTCTTCCGACAGGTCGAATGCCCTGCTCGAGAGTCGACGAAGCCCGTATCCCTGCAGTTGCGACAGCAGCTCGAGATCGTGGTCGATCTTCGCCGCATAGATGTCGTTGAAGAAGTAGTCCGGCTTCACCTTGAAGAACTTGGCGAGTGCCGCCACCGTCTCGTCCGACGGGTTGGTCCGCTGACCGGACCGCAACTGGGAGAGATACGGCTTCGAGATCGGATGTCCCGCCGCCGTCAACGTAGCCGCCACCTCGGCGTTTGTATGTGGTTTCCGCCCCGGTGGATGCACGGTTTCGAACAGCTTGTTCAGCCGCGCCGCAAAGTCAGCCATTGTTAGCCGCCCGAGTCCCTTCACTGTCCAACTATCACTAACTGAGACATGGTCTCCAAATGATATTAGCGAATGAGTAACTGAAAACCTATGGGTGAACCGGGATTCGATCCCGGGAAGATTGCAGATAGACCATCCAGCCCCCTGATCGGGGGCAAATAGCGGACTCAGAGGGTTGGAAGAGCCGAAGAGGCTGCAGTTGTACATCAAACCAATCGGTATGAAATGGTCCTTTTACCCCGGCTTGCTACTCATTTGCTGATGTACATGTGTCCAGGTTGTCCCGATTGCGGTGGGGTAAAACAGCTCGACGCGTCGTGATGTCCTTGTGATCGGAACGCGCTGGAACTGTCTGTTCGTCATGATGCAAGACGGAGTCGTCCAATGACCTCCCATCAGGGGGAACGTTCTGGCCGAGGCCGGTGTGAGCCGCTAGCGTTTCGCCCGTGGATCGGCGGTATTTCATGCTCTCTGTGTTGGCCTCGGCGACGCTGGCAGCGACGGAGGGATGTGGCGCCGACGACTCCCCGGCCGCCCCTCCCGCCCGCGCGGTCAAGCCGGTGGTCCGGGTCCAGCCCGGCGTGGTTCCGGCGCCGAGGACGAACTCCGCGGTCCTGCTGCCGCCGCCGCCTCGGCAGTCGCGCGTCCCGCTGCCGGGCGGCGGAGCGCTGACGCACTTGCCGGGGCCCGGCGACATGCTCGCGCTGACAATCGACGACGGCGCCAGCGCCGAGGTGGTCGCCGCCTACGGCAGGCTCGCCGCCGACACCGGATTGCGGATGACGTTCTTCGTCACCGGGTCCTTCCCCGGCTGGACCGAGCACGCCCCGCTGCTGCGACCGATGGTCGAGAGCGGCCAGATCCAGCTCGGCAACCACACGTGGACGCACCCGTGGCTGACGCGGCTCTCGCACGCCGAAATAGCCGAGGAGCTCCGCACCAATCACGAATTTCTCCGGATGACCTACGGCGTGGCGGCGACGCCGTATTTCCGGCCGCCGTTCGGCGCGCACAACGCGACGGTCAACAAGGTCGCGGCCGACCTGGGCTACCAAGTGTGCACAATGTGGTTCGGCTCGCTGGCCGACGCCGGGTTCGTGCGGGAGGACTTCATCGTTCACATGGCGCACCAGTACCTCAATCCGCAGGCCATCGTCATCGGCCACGCCAATCACCTGCCGGTGACCCATGTCTACCCCCAGCTGATCGAGCTCATCAAAGCCAGAAACCTGCGCACCGTCACCCTCGACGACGTCTTCCTCCCGCCCGCGCCCCCGCCGCCCCCGCCGCCCCACTGATCCACACCCGTTTCGCGCGTCTACACCCGCAGCTGCGGGTGTAG
>JABFVX010000469.1 GCA_013362555.1 Mycobacteriaceae bacterium | reverse complement strand
CGTAGGGAAGCGAACGCTGGCTCCGGGGCCATGTCGGTGCCGCAACGGCGGCAAGAAGTGGCTACTCGCTCATGAGCTCGTCTCGAGTCTGGTCGTGTGAAGACCGCGTCCGAACGGGTCGGATGGGATCGAGGGGTATCGCGACATGGCGCCGGTGGGGAGGGCGTGCACGAGGTCGGCGGCGGCGATGTCGAGTTCGAGCAGGTCGTCGGGGGCGTGGGCGGCGAAGCGCAGTTCGAAGCCCGAGCGTTGTTTGGGGTGGACCTCGGCGGGCGCGGCGACGTAGAAGCACTCGACGTGCGGGTAGCGGTCGGGGGTGGGCTCGGCCAGCCACAACCGGGTGTGGCCGGCCTCGGTGACGGGTTCGCGGTCGAGACCGGCAGCGAGGCGGCGCAGCAGCTGCTGTTCGGTGTCGCGGTCGCCGCGGTGGGCGATTTCGACCGATCGCCACGCTTGTGCCTTGGCGAGGTAACAGCGACGGACTCGATACAGCGCCCACTCGGTCGAGGCGAGTTCGTGGTCGGCCAGCTCCAGGACCGCGGTGGCGTTGTCGCGTCGCAGGCGCGCCTCGAGCGTGCCTGCGCGCCCGAACAGTCCGGCGTGACGGTTCAACGCCACGGCCGTGTATTCGTCGATCAGATGATGGACGCCCTCGGCGGGTGCGACGATGAAGCGCGCGAGCTGTTCGGGCCATTCATCGCGCGAGACGTAACAACACTGTCGGCACAGCGACTTGGGCCACCACACACCGAACAGATCGTGGAGGAATAGGCGGCATTGCTCTCTGGTCCAACCGATTTCGTGAATCGGATAGAACGGGCTGCGGCGACCGCCGAACCGCGCGGCCGAATCGATGAGGATCCGGCCGCCTTCGTCGATGTTGTAGCCGACCGCATGCAGGTATGGTGTCGAGCCGAGTTCGGTTGCCCGCCAACGGTCCAACGGCCATCCCTTGGCCTTGACCGAACACTTGCGGGTCCCTGCCAGCTGGGGCATGACCCCGTTGGCGCGGTTCTCCGCCGACAAGCTGAAGAACCCCGACTCGACCGGGTCGGGATGCAGCCGGTGAGGGGAACGCGAGTCCTGAAGGACGACGATCCCGTCGGCGACGGCCGGTCCGGCGCGAGCGACTTCGACCATGCGGACGTCGTGTTGGTTCAGGATCGGCAGCACGAAACGCTCGACCAGGGCGCAGGTGGAGCGCCATTCGTCGCCGGTCTGAGCGGTCATGACGATCAGATTGGAGAAATCGTCGAGCAGTTCCGGCGGTCCGAATCCCGGTTCGAGCAGGCTGCGGACGACCCCTGCTGTGCTTTCCGCGCCCATCCCGTAGCTCCAGCAGACCGGCACGGCAGAGTCGTGGCTGGGTGCAGGCAGCTCGAACAGGGTGTCAGCGGCGGGCACGGTCGGCGAGGGTCGGGGTGTCGGTGCTGCGGAAGATCCGGGTCGCAATGCCCGCCTGCTTGGCGACGCGGGCGGTGTGGCCGGCACCGGCCGAGTCGTTGCGGATGAACGCCAGACATATGTCGGCGCCGGCCGCGACCATCTGGGCGTTGCGGACGAACCCGGCGCGGCGGCCCAGCTGGTCCCAGTCGGCGGGGTGGCGTTCGACCCGGCCGCCCCACGCCAGCCAGCACGCCTCGCATTGCGCGTCGGCTCCGCACGGGCATGCTCCGGAGACGAGCACCGCGTCTGGGGACCACACCTCGGCCAGCACGGCCCGGATGGTCGCGCGGTCGGTCCAGCTGCGTGAGCCGGTGATCAGGACTCGGCGGCTGCGGCCGAGCGGGGGCTCGGGCGGCTGGGGAGGCTGGTGTGGGGTGTGGGAGATGGTGAGGGCCAATTCCAGGCGCACGATCTCCCGGTCGGTGGGCTGGTCGAACAATGCTGCGGACATGACAACCTCCAGGACACGAAGTGGCTACCGGCACGGGAGCGGAAAGTGGTTGAACACAGTCGGTCTCGCCGCCGGGTCCCGTTCTGCGGGGCGCGCGTCTGCTGCCGCGGCGGAGGGAGGGGGTCAAGCCCGCGGGCGCTTTTCCCGCGGGCTTGACGCACGACCGACCGCTGCCGGCATCATCACCAGCGCCCGCAGAACGGGACCGGCGCACGACCCCTCTCAGAAGTCGGTGTATTCGGTGAACCGCCGGCCGGTGTCGGGGTCGCCGTGATAGATCGCCGGTCCGTCGTTGAGGTTGATGCGGATCGGTCCGGTGTGGGCGAAGGTGTCGATGTGCACCACGCGGCGATCGTCGCGTTGTCCCCGATACACCGCGACCTCGATGTCGTCGCGGACGATCCGGTCGTCGACGAGCTCGGCGTCGCCGAGCAAGACCCGAATTTTCGCCTGTGGGTCGGCTGGATCGATGCGCAGCACGGTGTGTCCGGAGTCGGTCTGCTCGGTGCGCAGCGATCCCCACAACGCCCCGGCGACGAGGATCGGCGTGTCGCCGCCTCCAGGTGCTCCCTGCGTGGTGTTGGACTCCTGTCCGCGGGCGAGTGCGGTGATCAGGTTCGGCAGAGCGGCGCGGGCCTCGCTGATCGCCTCGTCAAGGATAGGAGCGGATGCGAAACTGACCAACTGGTCCTCGGTAGTGGCGTCGGGTCCGAAATCTGCTCCGACCGACGCTTCTCCGAGCAGGACGCCCGCTTTGCGGACCGACACCGTCACGATGCGGGCGTCGAGTTCGAGGAAGAGCCGGGCATCTTTTTGGACCTGCCGTTCGGCCTCGACCTGTGCTGGGCCGCGGGCATACCCGAGTCCGGACAGGTCCGCTCGACGCTGGGCGGTGGTGTAGCTGGGCAGAAAGTACCGCGGAAGATGTCGGGGTTCCGACGGTGGGCGGGCGATGACGTCGGCCGACCAGGTGCTGGTGTACTCGCCCAACCATGAGCGGTCCGGATCGTCGTCCGGGGTGGCTGTCGCGGTGATCTCCAGGCCCGCGAGTTCCGGGTCGTCGATCAGGAGACGAACGGCGTCGCCGCAGTATTCGTAGGCGAGGGCGGGTTCGGGCGTGATGGCGTGACGGTAGGCCGCCGCGGCGGACAGGCCGTCGGCGCGTGCGGCGCGGAACCGTCGAATCACGTCGGCGCTGATCTCAGATGGCGACATGTGCGAGCCTCCAGTTCTATGCGACGGACGGGCCGACGAGCTGCGGCGGCGTCGTGATGGGTCGGCTGAACCGGCGAGCGGTCGACGCAGGACGGCGATCGGTGCTCGCGGGCGCCTCGGGCAGTACGGTGAAGTCGCAGACCGCGACTTCGGTTGCGGGCGGGCGGTGGTGCCAGTCCTGGTCGTAGCAGGTGGTGTCGACACTGCAACCGGCCTCCAACAGGATCCCGGTCGCGGAGTGGAACTTCCGGTACTCGATGTCCGGGTCCTCGATGTAGCAGGGTTTTCCGCTGTGGCTGAACGGGGCCGACTGTTGCGGCACGAGAAACACGCCATGGCGGGCCAGTCGCGATGCGACGGTGATGACGTGGTACTCGAATCGCGGCCCGCGGTAGCCCGGGCCGTTGTTTGCGCGGCGGACGGGTCCGAACGGCGGGTTGGCGATCGCGGTGTCGAACGGACGCAGCAGCATGGACGGCACGGTCAGCACGTCGGCGCAGACCCAGGTGGCCTCGGGCATGATCCGCATGCCTACCCGGACGTACTCCGGATTCCGTTCCACACAGACGAATTCGCGTGGCGGCTCACCGT
>JABFVX010000260.1 GCA_013362555.1 Mycobacteriaceae bacterium | reverse complement strand
CCTTGCCGAACACCTCACCCCGGGATCGTGAACCGATGAACTTCGACAGCTACTGGTCCGCCGTCGACGAAGAGTTGGCCGCGATCCCCGCTCGGCCCGTGCTCGACCTGGTGCCGGCGCGGACGACGGACGAGGCGACCAGCTACACCGTCCGGCTCACCAGCACCGGGCCGTACCGCGTCTTCGGGCATCTCAGCATCCCGGCCGGTGACGGGCCGTTCCCCGCGCTCCTGCAGACGCCGCGCTACGGGAGCGTCAACGACATGCCGCACCCGAACGATCGGAGCCGGTACGTCGTGTTCGGCCTGGTGCACCGTGGTCAGCGGCTGGCCGACGAAGGGTTCTCGGCGGCGTACCCGGGATTGTTGACGACGGGCATCGACGACCCGGCGTCGTACATCTATCGCGGGATCGCGGCGGACTGCCTGCGGGCCGCGGAGTTCCTGATGAGCCTGGAGGAGGTCGATCCGGCGCGGGTGGCCGTGCGTGGGAACGACCTGGCGGTGCTGACGGCGGCGCGGCGGTCCGGGTTCAGCGCGGTCCGGGTCTCGGAGTTGCTGTTCTACCGGGCGGCAGAGGCACGGCTGAAGTCGAGCCGCTATCCGCTCGAGGAGCTCAATGACCACTTGCGTGCCGGCTCGTCGGCGCAGATCGTCGACAACACTCTCGCCTACTTCGATCCGGTCCGGCACGCGTCCGCGGTGACCGCCCGGACGTTGCTCGCCGTCGACGATCCCGACTGGTGTGCCGCACTGATCGAGGCCCTGCCTGCCGCGAGCGTCTACAAGCTGACCCACCTCGATGGCACCGACAACGACTTCCTGGATGCCTGGCTGGCCGAACTCTCCGGCGTACCACCGATGTCGAAGTTCCTCCTATGACCAATCCGTTCGGGGTCCGGCCCGTCATCAACGCCTCCGCGACGCTCACCGCACTGGGCGGCTCGCTGATGCCGCCTTCGGTGCTGAAGGCGATGACGGAAGGGGCGGCCCACTTCGTCGACCTGCCCGAACTCCACGACCACGTCGGTGAGCGCCTGGCCGCACTCACCCGCAACGAGGCGGCCTGCGTGACGTCCGGTGCCGCGGCGGCGATCACGCTCACGGTCGCGTCGTGTGTCGGTGAGCCCGCGCAGGCGTTCCCGGCCGATGCCGAGGTCGTCATGTTCGCCGGCCAGCGCAACGGCTACGACTACGCGGCCCGCCTGACCGGCTCCCGCATCGTAGAAGTCGGCCCGTCGATCGAGGAGCTCCGAGCCGCCCTGGTACGACGCCCCGCCTGCGTACTGTGGTTCGCCGGCGCCCACTACGCAGCGGATGCCTTGCCGATCGAGGACGTGATCCGAGCCGTCCGGGAGCTCGCCTCGGCCGGCCCGACCCCCGCCGACTCTCCGGACCCCGCCGGTCCACCGGCTGTGCCGGTGATCGTGGATGCGGCGGCCCAGATTCCACCGGTCTCCTCGCTGTGGCGATTCACCACGGAGCTCGGTGCAGATGCCGTGATCTTCAGCGGTGGGAAAGGGCTGCGCGGACCGCAGTCCAGTGGGCTGGTGCTGGGGAAGCGGTGGATCGTCGACAGGTGCCGGGCGCATGCGTCGCCGAATCAGCAGATCGGGCGCGGGATGAAGGTCGGGAAGGAGGAGCTGCTCGGGCTGTACGCCGCGGTCGAGTGGACGCTGGAGCAGGACGAGGAGGCACTGCTCGCGGGCTATGAGCAGATGGTCGACCGGTGGATTGCCGGCTTGCGCGAAGTGCCGGGTGTCGTCGCCGAGCGCGGGTACCCGAGTGAGGCGGGCCAGCCACACGGGCGAGCCGTTGTCCGATTGCTGACAACCAGCGGCTGGACCCGGGACGGGCTGGTGCAGGCTTTGTGGGACGGGGACCCGCGGATCGCGGTCGGGGTGTCCGGCGTACCCGACGACGCGATCGCGCTGAACCCGCAGACGATCGAGCCGGGGGAGGACCTGGTGGTTCTCGATGCACTGGTTCGGCACCTGAGCCCTGGAGATGGCGAAAGAGCCGGACGAGACGCGTGACGGGTAGCGCTGACCAACCTGTGGAACTGGAGGGGCGTCCCGCGGACGGCGGTTGTGTCCACTTCTTCTTGTTGAGCCGCCGGTGCCGGTCTAGGAGGGTGCGTGGAGAGTCGATCCGGTGGCTGCGCAGTACGCGGGGGAGAAAGCGGGATCATCACCCTCGCCGACAAGGCTACGCTGTAGCCCTTCCAAAGTCGGCCACCTGCGCAAGGTCATTGCCGTCCTTCAAAACCACCACCTCGGGCAGGGCGCGTGAGGATGAAAAGGGTTCATTGATCGACCCGACCAGTCCATCGCCGAGGGGCAGCCGCCGATTCGATTCGGGCTTGCATACGTAATGATGACCGTATGACCGACGTAATGAGGTATGCCGCTTTCACCACCACTCCCACTGGCGGTAACCCCGCCGGAGTGGTCCTGGATGCCCGAGAGTTGTCAGACGCGGAGATGCTCGCCATCGCCGCCGAACTCGGCTACTCCGAGACGGCCTTTCTGCACCCCACGGACGAGCGCCAGTACCGGATTCAGTACTTCAGCCCGCTGGCCGAGGTCGCCTTCTGCGGCCACGCGACGATCGCCGCCTCGGTCGCGCTCGGCGAACAAATCGGTCCAGGAACGGTGGACCTCGCCACCCAGGCAGGCCCGGTCCCGGTGGAAATCGCCGCAGATTCGACCGGTGGGTTCACCGCTACTTTGACCAGTCCGCCCACCTCCAGCCGCCAAGCCTCCGAGCAAGAGGTACGGGCCGCGCTGGACGCGCTGGGCTGGTCGGCAGACGACCTGGACCCCGAATACCCGCCGCACGTCGCCTACGCCGGCAACCACCATCTCGTCCTGGCCGCGGCCAGCCGGCGCCGCCTGGCTGATCTCGACTACGACTTCGATGCCCTCGGCAAGCACATGACCGACATGGGATGGACCACCGTCCACCTCTTCTGGCCCGAATCCCCCACCGTCTTCCACGCCCGCAACCCGTTCCCTCCTGGCGGCGTCGTCGAGGACCCGGCCACCGGCGCTGCGGCCGCCGCCTTCACGGGGTACCTACGTACGCTGGGACGCCTCAAAGATGACACCATTCTCACCATTCACCAGGGCGTCGACATGGGACGGCCCAGCCTTTTGACGTGTTCCACCACTTCCGACGACTCTCGTGTCAAGGTCTCGGGCACCGCGGTGCCCATCAACTGCGGCAGACTCGGGCTCGACCAGTCCACGCCGTGACGCAGACACTACGACAAGTGCAAGGCGATCCGGCCGGCGCGGGTCTTCCCGATGTTGACCTACAAGTACGTTCCCGAACTCGCGACGGGCCGCCCTGCCGTCGAACAACCAACGGCGCGAGCCGAGATGCCAGAAGCGGGCAGCTGATTAGGCACTCAGGACATCGATGGTAATCGGCTTGCGCCTCAAGCGGCTTGAGGTACCACAGTGGCCCCATGAGCGACTACGAGCTGTACCCCATCGGAGACGCCGCGCGCCGCAGCGGCCTGAGCGTGAGCGCCGTCCGGTTCTACGCCGACACCGGGCTGATCGAGCCCACAGACCTGAACGAGGCCGGCCACCGGATGTACGACATCCACGCTATCGCCCGGTTGGAACTCGTCCGCACCCTGCGCGAGCTGGACACCGATCTGGAGGAGATTCGCCGCCTTCTCGAAGGCGGCACGAC
>JABFVX010000239.1 GCA_013362555.1 Mycobacteriaceae bacterium | reverse complement strand
CCGCGCCCGTCCGGACGGACGGGCGCGGGGCGCTATCGGGAGCGGCGGCCTACTCCGGCAGCCTCAAGTCGGGCTTGTCGAGCTCTTCGACATTGACGTCCTTGAACGTCACCACGCGCACGTTCTTGACGAAGCGGGCGGGGCGGTACATGTCCCACACCCAGGCGTCGGACATCCGAACCTCGAAATACACTTCGCCGTCGGCGTTCTGCGGAATAAGCTCCACGGAGTTGGCGAGGTAGAAGCGGCGCTCGGTCTCCACCACGTACGTGAATTGTCCGACGATGTCTTTGTACTCGCGGTACAGCGACAGCTCCATCTCGGTTTCGTACTTCTCGAGATCCTCGGCGCTCATCGAGTGGACCGTCCTCCTGTTCCTGTCGCCTCTGCGGCGTCTACCATTATCGACCCCGCCTGCCCCGACCGCGCAGTCGGCACCACATTGCGCCACGACATGCGGTGCTCGCTGCTGGGTCCGAGCTCAGCAAGGGCCGCCATGTGCTCGGGCGTGTTGTAGCCCTTGTGCCCCGCGAAACCATAGCCCGGAAGTTTGCCGTCCAGGTCTACCATCATCCGGTCCCTGGTCACCTTGGCCAGGATGCTGGCCGCCGCGATACAGGCCGCCGCGGCGTCTCCGCCGATCACCGGTAGCGAGGGCACCGGAATGCCGGGCACTCGGAAACCGTCGGTGAGGACGTAACCAGGCGGTTGCGCTAGCCCGGCGACCGCGCGGCGCATGCCTTCGATGTTGGCCACGTGGATGCCGATCGCGTCGATCTCCCACGCGGGCACCACCACGACCTGCCAGGCCAGTGCCAGCCGAGTGATCACGGGGTAGAGCTGCTCGCGAGCCTTCTCGGTGAGTTTCTTGGAGTCGTTCAGATCGGCAAGCGCGGACTGTGCTTTGGGAGCGAGCACGCAGGCCGCGATGACCAGCGGCCCGGCGCAGCACCCCCGCCCCGCCTCGTCGACGCCCGCGACGGGGCCGAGCCCGCTGCGGATGAGCGTCGCCTCCAGGGTGCGCAGACCACTCGACTTCCGGATCACAACACGCGGTGGCCAGCCGGCCATGAAAACGAACTCCTGACTAGGGGCCGCCGTTCTGCAGCGCGGGACTCACTTCGACTGGGGATTCGGTGAACTGATCGTACCGATCCGGTTCAGCGGCCAGATCCGGAACACCGCCTTGCCGCGGATGTCGGAGATCGGCACGGTGCCTTGGTACTGGTCGACTACGTGGTAGCGCGAGTCTCTGGAGTTTGCGCGGTTGTCGCCCATCACCCAGACGTTGCCGTCCGGCACCGTGATCTGGCTGAAGCAGCGCTGGGCTCGGAACGGGTCCGCGTCGGTGCACGCGGTGACCCCCTGCGGCAGCACGAAATCGCCCGGCTTGTCCTCGCCCGCGTTGCCGTCGGACTGGACGTAGGGCTCGTCGAGCGCCTTGCCGTCGACCTCGACGCGGCCGCGGGCGTCGCAGCACTTCACCGTCTGGCCTCCGGTCGCGACGACCCGCTTGACCAAGTCGTTCTCGTCCGGCGGAACCAGGCCCAGCAGCGAGCCGAAGTTCTGGACCGAGCGAATCACCGCGTTGTGCGAACGGGTGGAGACCCAGCCCTCGTCCCAGGACGACGACGGCGCCTTGAAGACCACGACATCGCCCGGCTTGGGCTTGCCGAAGTCGTAGCTGAGCTTCTGCACGACGATGCGGTCGCCGACGCAGCCGGGGCAGCCGTGCAGCGTCGGCTCCATCGACTGGGACGGGATGAGGTAGACGCGGGCGATGAACGTCTGCAGCAGGAAGCTGAGCACCATGGCGATGAGCAGCAGAATGGGGATCTCCTGCCACAGCGGCCGCTGCTTCTTGGGCGCCTTGCGCTTCGACGCCCCGGCTTTCGCCCGCCGGGACCGTCTACTCGGTTCACCCGACGCCGCGTCCGCCACCATGCTCTCCTCCGTCACGACGACGAGCCTATCCCACGCCGCCGACGACCGGCCGAAACGACGTATCCCCCGGCACGTTTCGCGCCGGGGGACACTGTCTGCGGGATCTGCTCCGTCAGCGCTTTTCCTTGATCTTGGCGGCCTTGCCGCGCAGGTCGCGCAGGTAGTACAGCTTGGCTCGGCGGACGTCACCGCGGGTGACCACCTCGACCTTGTCGATGTTGGGGCTGTGCACCGGGAACGTGCGCTCCACGCCGACGCCGAAGGAGACCTTGCGGACGGTGAACGTCTCGCGGATGCCGCCGCCCTGGCGCCGGATCACGGCGCCCTTGAAGACCTGGATGCGCTCTTTGGATCCCTCGATGACCTTCACGTGCACGTTGAGCGTGTCACCGGGGCGGAAATCCGGGATATCGCTGCGGAGCGACTGCTCGTCGACGAAGTCAAGGGTGTTCATCAATTCATCCTTTTGTGTGCGTGAACAGAGGACCCTGGCGGCGCAATGAGGCGCTCGACCGGTTCGTGCTCCGAATGGAGGCTGCCGAGGCAACCCGACCATTGTGCCAGACCCCTGCGACCCGCACGAAATCGGACACCCCTACACCCGAAGTGCGCGTTGACACCCGCAGGTGCGGGTGCCAACGCGCACTTCGGGTGTAGGGGTTAGACGTCGGTCCAGTCGTGGTCGGGGGCGGGGGCGGGGCGGACGCGGCGGGAAAGTTCGACCTCGGCGGCTTCGAGGACATGTTCCACGCTGGGCTTCCCGGCGATGCTGTCCTGGACGTAGATCTTGATTCGGATGATCGGGCGGCGGAAACGCCGTTCGCGGACGACGGCGCGCTGCATGAGCCGCGGGCGGTCGGCATAGCGCCAGCGCGCCCACGGCGCGCCCGGGCGGCCGAGCCGGATCGCGCCCACGATCAGCAGCGGAAAAAAGAACATACCAAACAGTCCTGTCCAGATCTTGCCCTTGGCGATCACGATCGCCGCGAGCGCGAAGGTGACAGCCGTGAACGCGAACAGCACCGCCCGGCTGCCGCCCTCGTCGGTGCGGACGTTGCCCAGGTCCAGCAGCAGAAATGGGTGCAGGCCGAGCAGCAGCAATCCTGCCACCGCGATCGCCACGAACACCGCGTCCACGGACGTGCGGCCCTGCTCGGACCAGTACACGTCGCGCAGGTAGAAGATGAGCGCGAACTCGTCGAGCACGAGCGCCGCGCCCGCGCCGAACAGGGCCGACATCCCTGCCGCCTCAACCCGGGTCGCCGTTTCGAACGCGGTGATCATGGCGATGCCGGACACCAGAACCAAAACCACCCCGAACACCATGTGGTGCACGTGCTGCCCGCCCGGCCGGAAGTTCCCCGGCCACCAGCGCACCCGCGCCCGGATCATCCGCACCGACACCCGGATGAGCACTAACACTACTATGAATCCGAGCAGGAAGCACAACAGCGGAAGCCGACCTTGGTCGACCACCCGATGCTCGAACCACCACCGCATGATGCTCGATTATCGGCTCAGTCGATGTCCAGGGCCCGAACCAGGGGGCCACGATTCCCGGAATGACCCGTGACGTGCGTCTCGGGTCATTCCGGAAATCTGGGGTGGCAGATTTCGACGGGTAGTCAGCGGCCGAAGCCCGCGCGGCGCAGAGCGTCCGCCATCGAGCCGCTCGGCTCGGCGGCGGGCCTGCCGCCTTGGCGACCGCCTTGGCCGCCGCGCTGATTGCTCTGCCCGCCACGTTGACTGCCCTGCCCGGC
>JABFVX010000276.1 GCA_013362555.1 Mycobacteriaceae bacterium | reverse complement strand
GTAATCGGCTGTCTGAATCTGGCCGGGGATCAGTTTCGACTCGTAGGCGAACTGAGCGGTCGCGAGCCCTTCCAGGCCGATGAAGGTTCTGAACCAGTCGGGAAGGATGTCGCTGAACGGTGCCCACCAGGTCGACTGGTCGGCCCTGGCGGCCAACGACACGATTCGATCGACCTGGTCGACGTCGGTGCCGTAGAACCGAAGCAGCTTCTTGACCTCTTCCGGCGGCTGCTGAACTTTGGCCGTTTCGAACGAGTTGATTCGGCTCTGGACGCAGCCGAGCAGCTGCGCTGCGTCGGCCTGCTTCTTGCCTGCTCCGATCCTCGCCGATCGCAGCTCATGGCCGATCAACCAACGGAGCGCAGATGGATCAGCACGTGAATCTGACTCGGCCATTGAGGCTCCTTTCTCCTGGTGAACCATAGCCCACGAGACTTGGCGGGATGCGACTAGAGATATTTCGTCGTCTGTTCTACTTGCTTCAAGGATATATCTCGGCTACCTTCGAGGCTAGTAGAAGATGAGACTCGGATCACAGGTCTCCGCTAGTGGTCACCCAACCGGGTCTCGCGCAGGAGCAGGGGTGAACGGCGATGAATCGAACCTGGACATCGGCAATCCGCAGAGTCTCGGCGCGCGGGTGTCCAGCCACGTCGGCACCATCTCCCCATATCTCGAGTCCCCTGCTGGGTCTGCCCGTCGGCCATGAGTCTTCGGTCAGGCCCAGTTCTATTGCGCGGCAACCGATCCGAAGGTGAGGCAAAGGTGACTGTGAATGTAGGTCCCACAGGGATCACGAGTGATACGTGTTCGGCGGCCGGCCTGGCTACGTCGAACGGGCTGCATGTGCTGGGTCGGGTTGACGGGAGTCATCTCGGCGTGACTGCGGCCGAGAATGTGCTGCTACGAGTTCGCCGTGCGACCGGCGACCCTCATGCCGGTGAAGCGGTCGTGCTGGATTCGGGGCTGCGGGAGCTGCGTGGCCTCGACGGCGTGGAGGTGGATCGGGACACGGCCAGGGCTGTGGTCGGCCATATAGAGGACGCCACTCGCTGCCACGTGACAGTGACGATTGGTAGTCATCCCGCGATCCATTACAAGGCGAATACGCCTGCGGCTGAGGTGTTCGCCGAGGAGTTGGGTGTTCGCGGCCGCGTCAGGATCGACGACGCCATCGACAGTGGCTACCCGGAGTTGCCGAACGAGCGGCTGTTCTCGTGATCGCGACGATGGGGGTCACGATCACGGAGTTCGCTGATGCCTGGGGTGGGCTGCCCAGTGCCGACCTGGGCCGGCTTCGGCTCGATCTGGCAGCGGCGGGGGTTTGCGCCTGGGAGATGCCGGGTCTACTGGCGTACGGGGTCCACTCGGTGCTGCTGGCGCAGGATTTCGCCGCGCCTGTGGTGCGGCTGCCCGGCAGGCAGGCAGTGGTGTTGTTCGGCGCCGCGGACGCGGTGCCGACAAAGGATCAGCAGGCGGTGATCACGCGGGGCGATGTCGTGCGGTGGGACACGGGCCGGTGGCTGCTGCCTGATCCGAACACGGTGGATTGGTACAGCCTCCCGCACCAAGGGATGCCTTTGGGATCGGTGGCGGCGGTGGTTCTGGGGATCGACCGGTCCCTGCCGATCGGGGTTCGACGCCGGGCGGCGCGGTGATGGCGGCCGTGATCGCCTCGCGCGACCCCTTGCGATCGGACCCGGCCTACGGGGCGGCGGTCGGGGAAGAGGTGCGGCTGCGGCCGACTGGGGCGCTGGTGCTGGAGGCGCGGGCGTTTGTCGCACGGACCGTTGCCCGGTGGGAGCGCGTGGGGGTGTGGGGCGGCGACCTGGGGTCTGCGGGCGAGCTGGTCGACGTCGAGCTGCTCGACGTGCTGATGTCGGCGGCGGTGTGGAGCAATCGCGGTCGGTTCCGTTCGCGGATGTTTGCACGCCTGGCGTCGTCGCGGAGGGTGGAGACGGTCGGGTCACGGTACTGGCTGCGTGTGGGTCGGTTGTGGCTGGAGGTTCGACCTCGCTGGGCGACGGCCGGGCCGGGGGTCACGGTGGTCGACGAACGCCGCCCGGTCACGGTTCGCATGCGGACCTTCGAGCAGGGCGGTGAGCTGGTGCTGCGGATCGAGGTGACGGACGCTCGGCTGCTGTCGGATGCCGATTCTCCGGAGGTGTTGGACCAGGAGATGGCGCGGTTGGCGCGGCTGTGCGGCTCGTGCGCTCGGTACTCGCCGCAAGGGACAGGTGGCTGGACGACCTGGATCACGGTGCGGCTGCGCGACATTCATTCCCCGGACTCGGCCGATGCCGAGGGGGCCAGGCCAGTCGATGAAGGAGGAGAACTCGGATGACGAGCCCTGCGGTGTCTCTCGGGGATGTGGTGCAGGAGTTGGGGATTCCAGCCGTCCGCGAGCGTATTCGGGTACTGGCTGCGGGCGGCGAGCACGCGCGGGCGGCGGTGGTGAGCGCGGAGCTGCGGACTTGGCTACGCGAGGCGCAGCGCGATCTGCGCCGGTCCTGGCTGCGTCGAGCGGCAGGGGCTGTCGGCCGGTGTGTGCGGCGTCGATCCGTGTTCACCGGCTGATGCGCGGGGTGAGTGGTCGTCGTGCGCCGTGCAGCTCGGTCCGAGGGTCTGGCCCTGGTTGCGGCGCCCACGAGCGCGCAGTGCGCGGAGATGTTGGTCGGGCCGACGTTGCGGGGGTGGGGATTCGCGGAGCTGACCGTCCCCGCAGAGGCGCGGATGCAGGCGGTGGTCCAGGAGGCGATTCGCCGCGTCGGCCTGCACGAATGGCTGGAGGTGCGCCTGGTGGAGCTAGTTGACGAAGCGCAGGTGACTGTGGCGCTCGTCGTCGAAGTCAACTTCCTGACCGGCGAGGTCGACACCTCCCCGGCAGCAGGCGGGATGTGGTGGTGGCACTGGAACAGCGGAGTTCCGGCGCTGCGCGCCGAGGTGATCGTTGGGGCCGTTCTCGATGAGGACAGCGGGCATGGGTGAGGTGCATATGCGGGCGGCGGCGCGGCTAGTGGTTCGGGCCGGGTGCGAGCCGTTCCGTCCGTGCCGGACGGGGATCGAGATCTGTCAAGATCCGATGCGGCTGTACACGATGGTGTGGTGGAAGGCGGACCTGGCGGCGGCCCGCGATCGAACGGTGGGCGTCGGGTGGTGGCACTTCATCGACGACACCCCGCCAGAACGGGCCGGACACCTTGGGGGACGGGCCGCCGCGGCGCCTTCGCCGAGCTCGAAAGCGGGTGCGACGGTGCCGAACGCAAAGACTCGAGCGTGGGAAGCGGGTGATAGCCGCTAGCCGACGGCATAGGGGCGACACAGCACGAGACTATTCAGCGTCGCTGCATGACCTAGCGTCATGCAGCGAATGCTCATGTGACCGAAATATGCAGTGGCACAATAACATTCAGCGAAATTGGCAATTGACGTCGAGATGGAAAAGGCTGAAAATTGGATTTGTCGTTACTGGAATCGAGCCGCTAGAGAGGAGGAGTGATGCAGGAGGAGACCCAGGCGGTCGAGTCGAGAGTTGTCGAGTCGACGGGGTACGAGTCCCCGAAGGTGGAGACGAAAGCGATGATCAGCCGCCAGTGCAGCTGATCGGTTCGTGAGCCCGGCCGGGCCCTATCGCCCGATGGCCACGGCCTTCTGCCGAGCCCGGCCGGGCGGTCTCCTCACCCGCCCCCGTTTGTGCCTGCCGTTCGAGTTAGGTG
>JABFVX010000307.1 GCA_013362555.1 Mycobacteriaceae bacterium | reverse complement strand
TGACCGATCGTTCCTCAAAACGCTATCGTCGCGGCATGGGCAGGCGAAGGGCGTTCGACGAGGACGAGGTGGTGCGCGCCGCCGTGGGGTTGTTCGGTGGCCGCGCGTACGACGGGGTGTCCATCGACGACCTCGTCACCCACCTCGGCGTGCACCGCAACAGCCTGTACAAGACGTTCGGCAGCAAGCGCGGCCTCTACCTGGTCGCCTTGCGTCGCCACCTCGCCGACGACGTTCGCCCCTTGGTCGAAGCGCTCGCCGCGGCAACGGATGCCGCGACCGCGCTGCGGCTCGTCGCGTCGGCCGACCTCGGTCTGCTGCTGCTCGCGGCGGTCGAACGGGCACCGGTCGACGAGGAGGTGGCCGCCGAGGTGGCCGCGGCGTTGGCCGCCGTCGACCAGGCGATCGCCGACGCGCTCGGCATTTCCACCGCCCTGGCCGCCGCCCTCACGGCTGCCGCACTGGGCATCCTCCTGCGCGGCAACCCCGACGGTGTCGGCACCGCGCTGACCCAACGCCTCGATCCTCTCAACTGACAAGGAAACAGACATGGCACTGGTCCACATCGACGGCGACGACCTCGTTGTCGTGATCGAGGGTCTCGACAAGCTCTGGACCCTGAAGAGCAGCCTGACCATCCCGCTGGTCAACGTCCGCGGCGCGACCGAGGATCCCGGCATCGCCGCCGACCCCAAGGGAATCCGAGCGCCGGGTGCCCACGTGCCCGGCGTGATCACGGCGGGCACGTTCCACCTCGACGGCGAGAAGGTCTTCTGGGACGTCAAGGATCCGTCGAAGACCGTTGTGATCGAACTCGCTGACGAGCGCTACGCCCGCCTGGTCCTCCAAGTCGACGACCCGCGCGCTACCGTCGCGCTGGTCGAGAACGCCCTGCGCTGAAAGAGGCAGACCGATGTTCCCCCAGGCCGCCGCGATCGTGATGTCGCTGGCCGTCGTGACCGCCACCCCGGCCGAGGCGACACCCCGTCTCGTGCCCGCCGCCGACCGCGAGGTCGTCTTCACCGTCGATGGGACGGCGACGTACGGAACCCTGCACGTTCCCGCGCACCGTGCCGGGCAACGATTGCGCGCCGCGCTGCTGCTGCCCGGCAGCGGACCCACCGACCGCGACGGCAACCAACCACGCACGTCCCCGAACACCCTGGCGCAGGTGGCCGACGTGCTCGACAGCGACCGGGTCGCCACGCTGCGGTTCGACAAGTACGGCACCGGCCGCACCGGGCTCGGCGCCTATCATGACCACCCGGAAAAACTCGACTACCCGGCGTTCGTCCGTCAGGCAAAGGCCGCCTACGAGTCGTTGCGCGATCAGCCGGAGACCGACCCGCACGCGCTGATGGTCGTCGGGCACAGCGAGGGCGCGATGACCGCGCTGCTGCTCGGCGGCACCGTCCACCCGCGCCCGACCGGCCTGGCGCTGCTGCAACCGCAGGCGATCCGCATGCTGGACCTGGTCGCGCTGCAACTGCACGCCCAGATCGCCGAGGCGACCCGGCAGGGTCAGTTCACCCCGGAGCAGCAGCGCGCGATCGATGCGGCGATCGACGCCGCCGTCACCGCTCTGCGCGAACACCGACCGGTCGACACCACCAACCTGCCGCCCGCCATCGCCAAGCTCTTCGACGCCTTCCAAGGGGCGAGCGGCCGGTTTGTGATCAGCGACGACGCCGTCTACCCGCCTGACTCCGCCGCGGCCCTGCGGCCGTGGACCAGGGTACTGCTGACCTGCGGCACGAACGACGCCCAAGTCCCTTGCGCTACAACGGACGCCCTGACCGCCGCCCTACGCCGCGCGCACGTCGGCGGACCGGGCCGGGTGTCACTGCTCGGAGTGGACCACCTGCTGCACGACGCCGACCACCCGAATACCCCCGCCCCGGCTGTGCTCGATGCCTTGCACCGGTTCGCGGGGCGCTGAGGTAGACCGAGGACGAAAGCCGCAGGCGGGGCCGCTCCTTCCCCGATCGACGGTGCTCCTCTGGACGCCGGCCGGGAGCCCTGGGCGACAGCATAGAGGAGCGAGCCGAACGCTGATAGTAGGCGACCCGAGAGACCGGGCGCGCAGCGCGACGGCGAGACGCTCACGGTGACGGCGCGGTCTTCGCAGCTCCGCGTATCTCCGCGAGGGGCCCGCAAATGGTCTGCGCTGTCATTTTGTGCTGTCAACGCGCGCCCGCGGGCGATCACTGAAGAGGGTATTTCCCCAGGTGGGAAGGTGGTAGGGCGCCCGGGGCTCGAACCCGGAACCTACGGATTAAAAGTCGCAGTTTTAAATGCCGACCACTATCGAATCGTGTCTCATTGTGTCGCAGTGTCATGCATTGCCCGCACTCGAAATGTCCAAGAATGCCGCCCGGTGTTATGCCGTATCAGGTGCCGACGAGCATCCAACGAGTAACCATGGGGCGGATAGCATCCCTTGACCGTTCTTACTTTACCTCCGATTGGCGAGCTGACGTCCCGGATGGTTTGCGGTCCGGGAGGGGTTTGATGAGGTCCTCAACGGACCTGTGATGATCGTTCAGAAACGAGCGAAATCCGGGATGGGGCCGCCACGCACAGTTCGGCGACCACGTCACCGGCTCCCCGGAACATCGACTCCTCCTGGTGGGCCGTCGCAACAAGGTGGGACGGCCTGCGCGTCAGCCGCGCCGGACGCCGTGCTGGTGGGCCGTGGTTGATGTATTCGTGGCGAAGCCTCTTGTCATCAACCACACGGCGAAGACAAAGCTCTGCAGGCCCAGTGGCGCATTCATGGCCAGGTAGAGTGGCGTGACCACGTCAGTTAGGCCAAGCAGCACCAAGAAGCTCGCCGATATAGCTGCTCCGATTCCCAGAAATCCCCACCCGGATAGCCATCGAGGGGCAGATCTCGACTGCCATAGAATGCGGAACAACAGGAGATCTCCGAGGCTCAGCGAGATGATCAATGCGACGTGATTGACCAAGTCGCGCGCTGTCCGCAGCAACTCGCCCACGACCTCGATGCGGGATGCGTCCGAAGCGTCGGCTTGGGTGAATCCATGGCCCAGCACAAGAAACAAGGGCAGGAGAATTACGCCTATGAAGTGGAATGTCGCTGCGATGAGCCTGAACCCAAGGAAACCCAGACTGAGCGCTTCGTTCTCCGCCCTCAATGTCGGATAAAGGTACAGCGCGAACCCGACATAGGCGGGGATCATGATGGACTGAGCAACTGCGCCGACGATGACCTGGCTCTCGTGTGCGGAAATGAGAGCGAGAGGGCGTGGCTCCTCGAGAACGGGAACGATACTCAGCGCACCGGCGATCATGCCTACGATGACCAGTGTGCCCGCAATTGCGGTTGCCCGCCTGTTTATATGCACGATGCTTGTCCTGTAATTGTCGTGGTGGCGGAGTGGGTCGGCGCCGGATCGGCGAGCCGGTTCAGGCTCCCCGACGCGCAAGACGGGGACTGCCGAGGCGGCGGCCGGGGTCAGCCCGTGAGCAGGTCCATGCGGAGGAACTCGGTGATGCGGAGCAGCTTCGGTGGGCGTGCCACCTCATCGGGGAGGGCCTGGAACGCCTCCTCCTTCCCGACAAGGCGTGGGGCGGTGAGGTCCACCTCTCTCCCGTCCACCCGGAGTCGCGCACCTCTGGCCGCCAGGACGTTCTGCACCCAATCGGAGTGCGACCCATACACCAGAACGAACAGGTAACCGCCGTCGACGGGATGCGCA
>JABFVX010000394.1 GCA_013362555.1 Mycobacteriaceae bacterium | reverse complement strand
CGCCGCGATCTGGCGCTGCGACACGCCGTGCCGTCGGAGCAGCCGGTAGACCGCGCTGATCTCTCGTCGGGCAAGTGCGTCCCGCATCTCCTGCTGGTCCCACACCTCAGGCACGATGGGAGACCGAGGGCGGTGCACCGGTTCGCTGGGTTGGGACGGCTGCTCGAAGGGCTCCGGCAAGTCGATTCCCGCCGCCCGGAACTCTGCCCAGGCCCGGCCAGGATCGGACGCGACGTTCGCCGTCACCTGCGTATAGGACAAGATGATGCTCTGCATCGCCTCGGTCAAAGGTTCCCTGGCGACCGTGACACCCGGAATACGGCAAGCGGAGTCGGCCAGAATCGCGGCGACCACGGCATCGCGGGGACCGCTCTGCCAGCGGACCCGAAGAGATTCACCTTCAACCATGCTGTCGACCCATGCTGCTCTGCGCCACAAGGGATACCGACGGATCACCGCGCTCATCAGGTCGGTAGGCATCACGCCCGCGCTCTCGAGTGCAGCCATCTCCGCCTCGTGCAGCGCGTCCCGGTGATCGAGCCACACTGGCTCGCCTGTCTCCTGGTCTCCGTCTATGTGTCGAATAGCATCACGCCAGCGGTTCCGGGTGACTCCTAGGAGCCGGACGATGCCGCGCGCGGAGCCATCTACACCCATGAGGCGAAGGTCGAGATGATCCCTTCCGGGATCAGGTCGCAATCCGGCGATCCCTTCGAATCCTTCCGCGCCGATTGACGGCAGGGACGCCGCGAGAAGCCTCCCGACCGTATCTTCGGCGACCTCCAGCCACAGCGCCCGTGTCAGCAACCGGACCCGTCGCACCATCGGGCCGGTAGGGGCCGTACCGCGGTGGGCGGCTCGAGCCCGCCTCGCCGCCCTGTTCAACGACAGAAGCAGTTCGGCCTCGAGATCCGGTTGTCCGCCCACCGCGACGGGCATGAGCGGCCCACCGTCGGCGCCGAGCTGTTTCGTGGCCTGATTGACAGTCTCGCCTGTACACAGCGCGCGCTCGCCCAGGCGAACCGCTTGAGTACTGGACTTGTTGGCTCGCACGACAAAGACCCTCCGCAGACGCCGCCCGGCCAGCGCTGCTGAGATCGCTGGGTCGCCCCAATCAGCGCGCGAGTTGACGGCGGAACGCACCCCGAGGCGCGCTTGGAAGGCACCCACTCCAGCCGGGTCGCGGAGGAGCCTAGTGGCAGCCGCTACTGCCAACGAGACCGTATAACACCAAGGGAACCTGGCCTTACATCGTGACCAGTCGTGTCACCCGATCGTGTGATCACGGCTCGCGGGTCGCAACGGTTCAGCACTCGGTCTGATCGACCCGACCACAGTTGACGCAACTGCGGCGGGGTGCGACTACGGCGACGCTGAAGCGCACATGACGATGGTGACCGGACAAGACACTGCCAGACCGGTCTGGGTGCGAGCTTGACTCGGCCGGGGTCTGGTCGACTGGCCCCTTGCCGCCCGCCTACCGTCTCCCGGCTTGGGAATCGTGAGCGCGCTGCGCCTGCCGCACCGACTGAACGTGACGAATGCGACTCGGTCGGCGAACGGGCCGGATCTTGAGGATCTCTTGGTTTGGCGGCATCCCGACGGCCGCTGACTGGTCTTGTGGACTTCGACCTCGGAAGGCTGCATGATCCGTCATGCAGTGCCGCGGTCCTGTTGGTGGTGTACAGATAGCCGCAGAGACCTCGGGCCAGGCTGGAAGGAGCGCCGACTGAGATGGCCAAGCGACCATGGCGGGTTCTACACAAAGACGGGTCGTCTGCCGGGAAGTACCGGTCGAAGTCTTTTAGCACCACGGAGGAGGCACTGCTGTGGAGTAAGGACTTCGTGCGCAAAAGTGGCCCGGGAGCTGACGCCCATTTGTATGACAAGGTCATGGACGAGGACCGGACGGTTGACCCCGTTCCGCCGCAGTACAGGGTGGCCTGGATCGGTGGTGCCGTCTGTACGATGACCTGGCCCGCCATGTCGAGGGCGCAGTACGAGGAGTGGAACCGTCAGATGGTTTCCAATGTCCTCGGCAGTGGTGACTATGTCGGGCCCAAGTGGGTGCCCGAGCACTTGGAGAAAATTCGCGGACCGCTGCCTGGGCCTAGATCGTTGAGCGGAGGCACGAAACCGTCTGATCAATCAGATGCTGAACGGTCCGCACGCCGCCATGAGCAGGAGGAAGATACGTCGAAGATCGACATCGGCGCCGTGTTGGAAACCCTGCGACGCGATGGTGTCGTGGAAGCCCTCGTAGGCGACGCGAACGATACGGAAGCTTGGCGACGCCGAGTGCGCAAAGCCTGTCGCTCCGCTGGACTCCATGTTCGTACCGGTCTTCGGTCCGATAGAAGGACCGCATTCGCGCAACTGTCCAACCGCATGACACCTGGAGGTCGAACTCCCGATGACCTCCCATGTGAAATCGACTCAATTATCATCGAATACGGTAGTCGTCAGTACAGTTTCCGGACGGATGACGGGCGTCACATGCATCAGTGGAGCGCCAGTGTCCATCTTATTGATGATGGTGGCGAGCCGATCGAGAGTATGGGTCACATCCTAGCTCATGCCGTCGAATATGAGCAGATGTCTGACCCGTTCTCCGTTCTGGATGAAGAGACAGCGGATCTGGGTCATATAGCCGGAGTTTTCTTCGACATACACACTGGTGAGTTGGTCGACGAACTCGACGACAAGTTGGAGCCACTCGGAAGCGGAATGCTGGTCATCGATTCAGTTCATCTCGATTCGAAATGGCGTGGCTATGGGTTCGGGCCACTTTTTGTCGGCATGGTGATCGAAAGCCTCGGTGCCGGGCGTCGATTTGCCGCGCTTCAGCCCGCACCAATAGGGCGGCAGGACGCGGAATTCGAAACATCGAGTCAGTCGGATCCTGAAGCGAGTGACCTGACCGCCAGGGCGAAGCTGGGAGTATTGTGGTCGCAGCTAGGGTTTGAGCACTTCAAGGATGATGTATGGGTGCTCGATCTTTCTTTGCCGACCTTCCCCAAGGCGATGGCATCGATCCGGTCGCGGGTCGGGCTGATCTAGTCGATGAACCGCATGCAGGCTGCGCGGCAGCGGAACGGCTGGAGTTCTGCCGGGCTCGACTGAACTACAGGAGGCAGCCAGGACGTCGCCACTGAGCGAGCGCACGAATGGCACTGTGCGGTTCTGCTGACAATGCCACCGTCAACGGCCGTCAACGCCACGTCCACTTCCACCGCATCGACCCCCGCACTCGCTGGCCCGTATCCCGCTAGGCGCACCTCACGTCGACATTCGCCGGAGGTCTTCCCGTTGGCCGGCAACCCCCAGGGGAGAGACGCTAGGCCTACCAATCGGCACGAGCTGGAGGTCGACATGACGAGAACACCCACCGAGCAGATCATCAAAGGCCTCACCCTTCGACAGGCCAACGGCAAGTCGTGCGTGTGCTGTGGCAAGGACTACCTGCCGCCCGCGCGCTCAGACCGGGTGCAAGTAGGCATGTCGGAGTCGGGCCAGAAGGTCTACGCGTGCCGCACCTGCCCCGGCGCCGACCGCCCGAGCACGCTCCGCCAGCCGTGGTGTCGAGCGGATCAGCGTCCGTCGATCGCTGTCATGCGGCATGACAACGGTACGCAGATCGCGTATGCGAAGATCGTCCGAGACGAGTACGGGCCGCCTGCGACCTCGCTCGCCCGAGCGTTGATCTACTTCAACCCCAACAGCACAAA
>JABFVX010000018.1 GCA_013362555.1 Mycobacteriaceae bacterium | reverse complement strand
CGGTACAGCGCCCAGTTGGCGGCGAGATAACCGCCGTCCTTGTTGGAGTCGGAATAGCCGAGCATGACCTCCTGGCGCATGTCCTGCCTCGCCACCATGTCTCGGTACACCGGGACTGCCATGGCCGCCAACAGGATCGGCGCGGCATGGTGCAGGTCCTCGATGGTCTCGAAGAGCGGCACGACAGCGACCGCGCCGGGCTCGATTCCCGCTTCCTTCAGCAGCAGTGCGGCCTCCAGCATGTCGCTGACAGATGTGCACATGCTGATGACGGAGTTCGGGACCGCCTCCGGGCCGAGGGTGTCGCGGGCCCGTCGCGCGGCGCGCAGGATCGCCAGTTCCGCGGCGGCAAGCGGGCTCAGCTCGGCATCCGGGCCGAGCAGCGGTCGGCGCGTGCGCAATTCGGCGCTGAGCAGTTCCACCCGCTCGGCCTCCGGCAGTGCCGCGTAGTCGGAGTGCACGCCCGCCCAGGCCGCGAGCTCGGCGACCACCTGTTCGTGGATTTCGGAGTTCTGCCGCAGGTCCAGGCTCTGCAGGTGGAATCCGAAGGTCTCGACCGCCCGGCGCAGCGCCGCGAGGCGGTCGTCGGCGAGCAGGGCGTCCCCGGACGCGCGCAGCGAGTCGTCGACGGCGTCCAGGTCCGCGAGCAGCTCGGCGGGCCCGCTGTAGGACTGCGCCGCCGCCAGAGCCCGGTCGCTCAGCTCGGCGGACGGGCCGGACAATCCCGACATCGATTCCGCCGCACCGTTGTTCGGCATCCTTCCGAGGATGCCCACGGCAGTCGCGGACAGTCGGGCCCGGATGGTGCGCAGCGCGCGGCGGTAGGGCTCGTCGGCGCGCTGTCCGATGTCGCCGCCTGCCTCGCGCTCCGCCAGCGCCGACACCTGCGCGCTGACCGGCACCAGCCGGGCCGACAGCGCCAAGGTCTTCTCCAGCGCCAGTAGATCGCGCAGGTAGTGCGCGAAGGCGAGCTCGGCGGCCGCGTCGGTGGCGGTGCGCACGACCTCGGCGGTGACGTTCGGGTTGCCGTCGCGGTCGCCGCCGATCCACGAACCGGGCCGCAGGATCGGGTGCGCGACCACGTCGTGGCCCGGCCAGCGGGACCGCAGCTCGGTGCGGACCTGCTGGTTGAGCAGCGGAATCACCTCGAACAATGCCGCGTCGTAATACCGCAGCCCGACCTGGATCTCGTCGGTGACGCGCAGCCGCTGCAACCGGATCAGTGCGGTGCGCCACAGCGTCAGGACCTGCACTCGCAGCCGGCGCTCGATCTCGCCGCGTCGCGGATCGCCCTCCTCGTGGTGTTGGCGCTCCCGCATCAGCGCGGTGATGCGGGCCTGGGTTTCGAAGACGGTTCGGCGCCGGGTCTCGGTCGGGTGCGCGGTCAGCACCGGCGACACCAGCGCGTCGGCCAGCAGCCGCGCGACCGTCTCCCCGTCGAGTCGTGCGGCGTCGAGGGCGCGCCAAGTCGCGGCGAGGCTGCTCTCCTGCGGCGGCGCCCCGGCCGCTGCGTGCGCCGCCCGTCGCCGGTCGCGCTGGAGGTCCTCGGCGAGGTTCGCCAGCAGCAGGCAATGGTTGAACGCCCGGATCACGGGCAGCGCCACGGTGATGTCGACGTCGCGCAGGATGTCGGCCACGGCGCTGCGCTCGACCTCGGAGCGCCGCACTCGGAACGACTCCACCCGCACCCGCTCGATCAGGTCGAACACTGCCGGATCCTCGTGCTCGCGAATGGTGTCGCCCAACACCGTCCCCAGGAAGCGAATGTCGTCGCGCAGCGGCGCGGTGGCGCGGTCCAGCTCGTCAACGGTGCTCACAGTGGTCACAACCCCCCAGTATCGTCACCCCCGCTCGAATCCGCCGGATTCACCGACCTCAGGAACGACCGTGACGTGCGTCAGGCGCACGTCACGGTCCATTCCGGAGGATTTCAGCGGGCGGCGAGGACGGTGCGGACGCGGTCGGCGAAGGCCGCGGAATCGCCCATGAAGCCGCCGTGGTCGCCGGGGAACAGTGTGGGCTCGAGGTCGAGCGCGGCGGCCAAGGCGCGGGAGGTGCGGTCGCAGAACTGGCCGGCCGACTCGTCGCCGATGCCGATGACCAGACGGCCGCGCTCGGCCCGCAGGGCGTCCAGGTCCGGGCTCCAGCTGCCGGTGCTGCCCAGTTCGTGCCGGTAGAAGTAGTCTTCGGCCGCGAGCTGGGCGGGGCTGCGGTCGCCGCCGAACATATGCTGGAACACTTCCTCCGGCATCGTCAGGCCTGCCGAGGCGAGGAACTTGCGTACCGCGCCGAGATTGTCGCCGGACAGGTAGGTGGCGATGATGTCCGCGCGCTGGGCGCGCTGCTCGGCGCGGTCGGGCAGCAGCTCGGACACCGGCGGCTCGTGTGCGATGACGGTGTGCACCAGCTCCGGGTCGGACTGCAGCAGCGCGAGCGCGGTCATGGCGCCGCCGGAGGAGCCGAACACCGCCGCGGGGCCGCCGCCGACGTGGCGCAGGAGCCGGGCGAGGTCGCCCGCGCGCAAATCCGGGGTGGAGTCGGATTCCGGGTCGTCGAGCACGCTGCCGAAATGCCCCCGCGGGTCGGTGGTCAGCACGGTGTGGTCGGCGGCGAGCTGCTCGGCCAGCGGGGCGAACGGCTCCGAGTGCATCGGGGCGCCGACGACCGCCACCAGCGGGCCGCGACCGCGCAGCTCGTAGTAGAGGCGGGCTCCGGGCACCGCCAGGGTGCCCGCGGTGACGGGGGTTGACGCGGTCATAGGTCCTCCAGCGGATCGGGTCGGGTCAGGAATAACGACGGTGTGCGCCGCCAGAACTCATCGCCGCCACCATGACCGCTCTGCGCAGGGCGGTACATGCGAGCCCGCAATGTCAGGAGCTGGGCAGCAGACTGCGCCGCTGCGCAACCCCGATGACCGCTCTCTTCCCTGCTGTTTTCGACGCCATAGCCCGCACGTAGCGTCTCCGGAATGACCCGTGACGCGCGTTCAGCGCACGTCACGGGTCATTCCGGAGGGTCTTTAGTCGCGTTCCACGACGCGTTCGGGGTGGCCGGGCTTCCAGATGGTGATCTCGAGGTGGTTGTCGGCCACCTCCACGGTGGACGCGCCGGCGATGTCGGCCAGGAAGAAGTGGTCGAACGGCCGGTCGCGGATGTCGAAGCCGGACTCCGCGAACAGTTCCTCGGCGAACCGGCGTTGCAGCTCTTTCGCATCGACCCGGTCCACCACGGTGCCCCACAGCTTGGCGTCGCCGTCGCCCACCATGGTGTCGACCGTCGCGGTGTGCAGGCAGAACCGCGGATCACGGAGGAGGTCGTCGAACTTTCGGGTGTTGGGCATGCCCGCGAGGATCAGCTCGCCGCCGCTCATCCGCGGCTCCAGCGGGCTGATGCGGGGGGAGCCGTCGGCGCGCAGCGTGGCCATCATGCACAGGTTCTTGGTCGCCGCGTGCCGCCGCGTGAACACGGCCGCGATCCGCGGCGCCGATTCGGTGAATTCCGCCCAGGACGTCATGCCCTCACCGTACGACCCCGCACCGACACCGCACCCCCTTTGCACCCGTAGCGCGCGTCTACACCCGCAGCTGCGGGTGTAGACGCGCGCTACGGGTGCAAAGGGGTCAGCTGAGCTTGGCGGCGGCGCCGGCGTCGAGGAGCCAGAGGGTACGCTCGGCGCCGCGGGCGCCTGCGGCGGGAATCTCCTCGGGGCGCGCGCCCGCGAGGGCGGCGGCGACCGCCTCCGCCTTGGCGGCGCCGGTGACGACCAAACACACCTCGCGGGCGCGGCGGACCGCGGGCAGGGTGAGAGTGACGCGCACCGGCGGCGGCTTGGGGGAGTCGGTCACCGCGACGACGGCAGCGTGTTCTTCGCGGACCGCGTCGGTGTGGGGAAACAGCGAGTTCACGTGGCCTTCGCCGCCCATGCCGAGCAAGTGCAGGTCGAACGCGACCGGCAGGAGCGCGGCATAGGCCGCGGCGGCCGCCGCCGGATCCGGGTAGTCGCCGTCCGAGCTCGACATCGGGTGCACCCGAGCGGGATCGAGCGGCACGTGGTCGAGCAGTGCGGCGCGGGCCTGGCCTTCGTTGCGTTCCGGGTGGCCCGCGGGCACGAAGCGCTCGTCGCCCCAGTACACGTCGAGTGCGGACCAGTCGATTCCGCCCGGCGCCAACCGGACTCGCTCCAGCAGCCCGATGCCGGTGCCGCCGCCGGTCAACACGACCGCCGCGCTGCCGCGGGCGGCCTGGGCCGCGGTGACCGCCTCGACGAAATGCCGCGCGGCGGCGTCCGCCACCGCTCCGGCGTCGGCGAAGGCGCGAACCTCAGCGGGGGAGGTCATAGGTCACCAACTCCAGTCCGGCGAGGGCTTCTTCGTAGATTTCGTCCGCGTCGAGCCTGCGCAGGTCCTCGGCGAGGCACTCGTCGGTCTCGCGGCGCGCCAGCGGCACCTTCTTGTCCGGGTGGCCCGTGCGCCGCAGCGTGGCGGTACGACCGTGCTGCGGCCGAATGATGGCGAAAGTCTCGTTCTCGCGGTGCAATTCGACCTTGAGCTCGCCGACCTCGCGCCGCACCGGGCACTCGAGCCGGGCTGCCAGCCAGCCCGCGAGAATATCCAGCGCAGGCTCTTCGCGCAGGCCCGACACCAGGGCCGATTCCACCGGTTCGTGCGGCGGCTCGTCGAGCGCCGAGGTGAGCAGCGCCCGCCAGTAGGTGATCCGGCTCCAGCACAGGTCGGTGTCGCCGGGCGTATAGGACTCTTTGCGTGCCCGGATCGCGTTGAGCGGATCGGGTCCGAAGGTGGCGTCGGTGATGCGCCGAATGGCCAGCTTGCCCACCGAGTCTTCCGCGGGCCGCGCCGGAGCGCCCGCGGGCCACCACGCCACCACCGGGATGTCGGGCAGCAGAAACGGCGTGACGACACTGCTTTCGTGGTTGAACAGCTCGCCGAACAGGCGCAGCACGATCACCTCGGAGCCGCCCGCGTCGCCGCCGACCCGAATCTGGGCGTCGAGCCGGGTCGCCGAGTTGCGGTCGCCGCGCGCGAGAACGATGACGCGGCAAGGATGTTCGTGGCTGGCGTGGTTGGCGGCCTCGATGGCCAGCTCGGCCTCCGAGGAGTCCAGTGTGCACACCACCAGCGTCAGCACGTGGCCGAGGGTGATGACGCCGTTCTGTTCGCGCAGCTCCACCAGCTTCTTGCTGATGTCGGTTGTGGTCGTGTCGGGTAGGTCGACGATCATCCCGCTGGAAGGGTCCTTTCCGGTGTGGGCGAGTTCGGGTGGGTCGAGGGCTACGGCCTGCGCCACTCCCGGCCGGTCCGGTGCAGCATCTCGTCGGCCGACCTCGGCCCCCACGTGCCCGACTCGTACGGCTCCGGCTTGCCGTGGGCGGCCCAGTAGTCCAGTACCGGATCGAGGATGCGCCACGACAGTTCGACCTCCTCGTTGACGGGGAAGAGCGAAGGTACGCCGAGCAGCACATCCAGGATGAGCCGCTCGTACGCTTCCGGCGAGGCGACGGTGAAGGCTTCGCCGTAGCTGAAATCCATGTTCACGTCACGGACTTCCATGCTCGAGCCCGGCACCTTCGCGCCGAACCGCATGGTGATGCCCTCATCCGGCTGGATGCGCATGACGAGGGCGTTCTGCCCGAGTTCCTCAGTCATCGTGGCGTCGAACGGCAGGTGCGGCGCCCGCTTGAACACGACCGCGATCTCGGTCACCCGCTTGCCCAGCCGCTTGCCGGTGCGCAGGAAGAACGGCACCCCCGCCCAGCGGCGGGTGTCCACCTCGAGGGTGATCGCCGCGTAGGTCTCGGTGCGGGAATCCGGCGCGAACCCGGCCTCTTCGTGCAGGCCCACCACGTGCTGCGCGCCCTGCCAGCCCTCCGCGTATTGGCCGCGCGCGGTCGACTCGTCCAGCGGCTCCACCAGTTTCGTGGCCGAGAGCACCTTGACCTTCTCGGCCTGCAACTGGTGCGGGTCGAAACTGACCGGCTCCTCCATGGCGGTGAAGGCGAGCAGCTGCAGCAGGTGGTTCTGGATGACGTCGCGGGCCGCGCCGATGCCGTCGTAGTAGCCTGCGCGGCCTTCCAACCCGATGTCCTCGGCCATCGTGATCTGCACGTGGTCGACGTAGTGCGCGTTCCAGATCGGTTCCAGCAGCTGGTTGGCGAAACGCAGCGCCAGGATGTTCTGCACCGTCTCCTTGCCGAGATAGTGGTCGATGCGGAACACGGTCTCTTCCGGGAACGTCTCGTTCACCAGCGCGTTCAGGTCCTGTGCGCTGGCCAGATCGTGCCCGAACGGCTTCTCGATCACTACCCGGCGCCACTGCTCGTCGCTGCCCTGGGACAGGCCCGCCTTCGTCAGCTGTTGCAGCACCAGCGGGAAGGCGGCAGGCGGGATCGCGAAGTAGAACGCGTGGTTGCCGCCGGTGCCGCGCCGGGCGTCGAGGTCCTCGAGCGTGCGGGCCAGGTTGTCGAACGCGGCGTCGTCGTCGAAGGACCCCTGCACGAACCGGATGCCCTCGGCCAGCCGGTCCCACACCTCCTGGCGAAAAGGCGTGCGGGCGTGCTTCTTCACCGCCGCCAGCACCTCGGCGCCGAAGTCCTCGTCGGCCATCTCCCGCCGCGCGAAGCCGACCAGCGCGAAGCCCGGCGGCAGCAGGCCGCGGTTGGCGAGGTCGTAGATCGCGGGGAGCAGTTTGCGGCGCGACAGGTCGCCGGTGACGCCGAAGATCACCAGGCTGCACGGGCCCGGGATGTGCGGGATGCGCTTGTCCCGCTCGTCCCGCAGGGGGTTGGCCCAGGTGCGCGAGAGCTTGGGCCGCGCAGCGGGTTCAGCCCGCTGCGCGGCTGCGGCGGTCTCGGCCACGGTCAGCCGGCCGCGGTCTTCTGCAGCTCGGCGGCGGTCGCCTCGAGCAGCTCGTTCCACGACACCTCGAACTTCTCGACGCCCTCGCGTTCGAGCAGCGCGAACACGTCGGGCAGGTCGACGCCGACCGCGGCGAGCTTGTCGAAGACCTCCTGCGCCCGAGCCGCGGTGCCGGTGACCACGTCGCCGCGCACCGCGCCGTGGTCGGCGAAGGCTTCCATCGTCTTCTCCGGCATGGTGTTCACCGTGTTCGGCGCCACCAGCTCGGTGACGTAGAGGGTGTCGGAGAACTCCGGGTTCTTGGTTCCGGTGGAGGCCCACAGCGGTCGCTGGCGGGTGGCGCCCGCGTGCGACAGGTGGGTGTAGGTGGAGCCGTGCTTGCCGCCGCAGAACACCTCGCGGTAGGCCTCGTAGGCCAGCTGGGCGTTGGCGATGCCCGCTTTGCCGCGCAGGGCGAGCGCTTCGGGAGTGCCGACGGCCTCGAGCCGCTTGTCGATCTCCGAGTCCACCCGCGACACGAAGAACGAAGCCACCGAGAAGATCTTGCCGACGTCGCGCCCGGCGACCTTGGCGTTGTTCACGCCCTGCAGGTACGCCGCCATCACCTGGCGGTAGCGCTCCACCGAGAAGATCAGCGTGACGTTCACGCTGATGCCCTGCTGGATCACCTTGGCGATGGCGAGCAGTCCGGGCTCGGTGGCCGGGATCTTGATGAGCAGGTTCGGCCGGTCGACGGTCTTCCACAGCTCCGCGGCCTGCTCGACGGTCTTCTCGGCGTCGAAGGCCAGCCGCGGGTCCACCTCGATGGACACCCGGCCGTCCACCCAGTTCGACGCTTCGTACACCGGCAGCAGGATGTCGCAGGCGGCCCGGACGTCGTCGGTGGTGACGACGCGGATGGTCTCCTCGACGTCCGCGCCGCGCGCCGCCAGCTCGCGCAGCTGCCCGTCGTAGGCGTGGCCTTTGCTCAGCGCGCCCTGGAAGATGGTCGGGTTGGTCGTCACGCCGACCACGCTGCGGGTGGCGACGAGCTCGGCCAGGTTGCCGGATTCGATGCGATCCCGGGACAGGTCGTCGAGCCACACCGAGACGCCCGCGTCCGAGAGGTCTTTCAAGTTGGGGTTCTGAGAAGTCATGGTGCTCAACCCTTCACGTGTGCGATGGAGCGCTCTGCGGCCGCGGTCACCGCGTCCGCGGTGATGCCGAACTCGCGGAACAGCGTCTTGTAGTCGGCGGAGGCGCCGAAATGCTCGATGGAGACGATCTCGCCGGTGTCGCCGGTGAACCGGTGCCACGGCATCGCGATGCCCGCCTCGACGGCGACGCGGGCCTTCACCTCCGGCGGCAGCACCTGGTCGCGGTAGGCCTTCGGCTGGGCGTCGAACCACTCCGTGCACGGCATCGACACGACGCGGGCGCCGACGCCCTTGGCTTCCAGGGCCTCCCGCGCCGCAACCGCGAGCTGCAACTCGGACCCGGTGCCGATCAGGATGACGTCCGGGGTGGCGGTCGAGGATTCGGCCAGCACGTAGCCGCCCTTGGCGACGCCCTCGTACGAGGTGCCCGCCAGCACCGGCAGGTCCTGCCGTGTCAGCGCGAGCGCGGCGGGGGCGCCGTGACCCGCGCCCCTGGCGCCGCTCTCGACGACGACGCGCCAGGCGTGCGTGGTCTCGTTCGCGTCGCCGGGCCGGATGACGTCCAGGCCGGGGATGGCGCGCAGCGCAGCCAGGTGCTCGATCGGCTGGTGCGTCGGGCCGTCCTCGCCGAGGCCGATCGAGTCGTGCGTCCAGACGTAGATCACCGGCAGCTTCATCAGCGCAGCGAGCCGCACCGCGGGCCGCATGTAGTCGCTGAACACCAGGAACGTGCCGCCGTACGGGCGGGTCGGCCCATGCAGGGCGATGCCGTTGAGGATGGAGCCCATCGCGTGCTCGCGCACCCCGAAATGCAGTGTGCGGCCGTAGGGCTGGGTCTTCCACATCCCGGTGGTGATGGCCTCCGGGCCGAAGCTGGGCGAGTCCGGGATGGTGGTGTTGTTCGACTCGGCCAGGTCCGCCGAGCCGCCCCACAGCTCGGGCAGCACCGGGCCCAGGGCGGCCAGCGTCTTGCCCGAGGCCTTGCGGGTGGCCAGACCCTTGGGGTCGGGTTCCCAGCTCGGCAGGGTCGCGGCCCAGCCCTGCGGCAGCTGCCCGCCGTACAGCCGGTCGAACAGTGCCTTGCGCTCCGGATTGGCCGCGGCCCAGGCGTCGAAGCCCTGCTGCCACCCCGCCCGCGCGGCCGCGCCGCGCTCGGCGAGCGCGCGGGTGTGCGCGATGACGGCGTCGGAGACCTCGAAGGTCTGCGCCGGGTCGAAGCCCAGCGCGGTCTTGACCGCGGCCACCTCGTCGGCGCCGAGCGCCGCACCGTGCGCCGCGCCGGTGTTCATCTTGTTCGGCGCGGGATAGCCGATCACGGTGCGCAGCAGGATGAACGAGGGCCGGTCGGTGACGGCCTTCGCGGCCTCGACCGCGGCCAGGATCGCCGACACGTTCTCGCCCCCGGCGACCACCTGCACGTGCCAGCCGTAGGCCGCGTAGCGCGCCGCGGTGTCCTCGGTGAGCGCGATCGTGGTGTCGTCCTCGATGGAGATCTTGTTGTCGTCGTAGAAGACGATCAGGTTGCCCAGCGCCTGGGTGCCGGCCAGCGACGACGCCTCGGAGGTGACGCCCTCCTCGATGTCGCCGTCGGAGGCGATCACGTAGACGTAGTGGTCGAACGGGCTCTGCCCCGGGGCGCTGTCCGGGTCGAACAGGCCGCGCTCGCGGCGGGCGGCCATCGCCATCCCGACCGCGGACGCCAGGCCCTGGCCCAGCGGGCCGGTGGTGATCTCCACACCCTTGGTGTGGCCGTACTCCGGGTGCCCCGGGGTGAGTGCTCCCCACGTGCGCAAGGCCTTCAAGTCGTCCAATTCCAGGCCGAATCCGCCCAGGTAGAGCTGGACGTACTGGGTCAGGCTGGAATGCCCGCAGGACAGCACGAACCGGTCCCGGCCGACCCACTCGGCATCGCGCGGCTCGTGGCGCATGACGCGCTGGTAGAGGGTGTAGGCCAGCGGCGCCAGGCTCATGGCGGTGCCGGGATGGCCGTTGCCGACCTTCTGGACGGCGTCGGCGGCGAGCACCCGGGCGGTGTCGACCGCCCGGGTGTCGAGGTCGGACCAGTCCGCCGGGTGGTGCGGCTGGGTGAGCACGTGGATGTCGTCCGTGACCGACACGAGCGAAGTCTCCTGACCTTGGCGTTGCGTAGGGAGCGGAGCGTGCGGCAAGGGGTGCGCGGCGACCTCAGGCGGTGCGGCCGCGGCCTTTCCGAGCTCTGCCCGCACCACCCTAGTCTGCCGCGTGCGCGACGCGCCGCCCGCCGCGCGGACCCGAAGGGCGGAGCCCGGGGCCGCGGTGACTAGGCTGGCATCTACCATCATGTGTAGTAGGCCGCGGTGCGGGGGCGCACGTGGCGTTTGGTCGGTGTCACGTCGCGAGGAGAAACGGTGCGGATTGGGCCTTCGCCCGGGGACAGTGCAGCCCCGGGGCTGCACGCCGACGATGCTCCGGTGACCGGGGCGGCGGTGCGGCGCACGGTCATGGCCTACGTCGCGCTGACCAAGCCGCGGGTCATCGAGCTGCTGCTGGTCGCGACCATCCCGACGATGCTGCTGGCCGACCGCGGCCACGTGGACCTGGCGCTGATCCTGTCCACGCTGTTCGGCGGCTGGCTGGGCGCGGCCAGCGCCAACACCCTCAACTGCGTCGCCGACGCCGACATCGACCGGGTCATGAAGCGCACCGCCAAGCGCCCGCTGGCCCGGGACGCGGTGCCCACCCGCAACGCGTTCGTCTTCGGCGTGACGTTGGGGATCGCGTCGTTCGCCTGGCTGTGGTGGCGGGCGAACCTGCTCTCCGGCGCGCTGGTCGTGGCGACGATTCTGTTCTACGTCTTCGTCTACACCCTCGGCCTCAAGCGGCGGACCTCGCAGAACGTCGTCTGGGGCGGCGCCGCGGGCTGCATGCCCGCGCTGGTGGGCTGGTCGGCCGCCACCGGGACCGTCGGCTGGCAGGCGCTGGTGTTGTTCGCGGTGATCTTCTTCTGGACTCCGCCCCACACGTGGGCGCTGGCCATGCGCTACAAGGAGGACTACCGCGCCGCGGGCGTCCCGATGCTCCCGGTCGTGGCCACCGAGCAGCAGGTCACCCGCCAGATCGTGGTGTACACGTGGCTCACGGTGCTGGCCACCTTGGCGTTGATGCCCGCCGCCGGGCCGGTCTACGCCGCCGTCGCCGCCGCGGCGGGCGCCTGGTTCCTGCTGATGGCCCACCAGCTCTACGCGGGCGTGCGCCGCGGCGAGCCGGTCAAGCCGCTGCGCCTGTTCCTCCAGTCGAACAACTACCTCGCCGTCGTCTTCTGCGGCCTCGCCATCGATTCCGTCCTGGGCTGGCCCGCCCTCGGCTGAGTCCGAAACAGTCTCCAGAATGACCCATGACGTGCGTTGGACGCACGTCATGGGTCATTCTGGAGGTGGGTAATCCTGCCACCTGGCTGAGCGTCGGGGCGCGGTCCGGCACAGGGTTTCGGCGCAATACGGGTAGGTTGCGGGGGTGACGACGAATCGATCGGCCGCCGCTGCCGACCTTGCCCGCGAGCTGGATGCCGAGTCGGCGGCGCAGTCCGATCTCGCCGACCGTGCGGCGCTGCTGCTGGAGGCGGCGGAGCAGTGGGACCTGGCAGGTGAGCACGACCAAGCCGAGGCGCGGTTCGGGCAGGCTATCGAGCTGGGCGGAGAACACGGCGGGCTGGCCCGAGCGATGTTGGCGGAGAGCCTTTTCGGGCGCGGAGCGGACGAGCGGGCCGAGGAGCAGCTGGCGCTCCTGCGCGCTGCCGAGCTGGACAGCCCCGCGCCGTTCCACTGGGCTGCCGAGCTCGCGGTCGGCCGCGAACGCCCCGAGGAAGCGCTGAGCTGGCTGGACTTGGCGCTGGCGCGAATTCCCGACGACGAGCGCATCAACCCCGAACCCGACGGCGCCACCGTGGCGGTGCATCCGGCGCTGCTGCGCCGCGAGCAGATCCGCCGGGAGCTGAACCTCCCGTTGGACGACCTGGACGAGCTCGCGCGCCGCGCGCTGGCGGTGGCCAGGGCCGCGGCCGCGGACCGGGCGCGCAACCACGAGAAAGCGGCGGAGGCGAATCCGCACGAGAAGGCCGAGCAGCTGATCGAGGCCGCCGAGGCCTGGTTGCGCGCCGACGATCCCGAGCGGGCGGCGCAGCGGTTCCGAGACGTGTCCGAGCTGGGTGGGGAATTCGGTGCGCAGGCCCGAGTCGGCTTGGCGGAGGCGCTGTTCGAGCAGGAGCGCGAGGTCGACGCCCGTGCGGAACTGGCTCTGCTGCGCGGGATGGACCCGCAGTACGCGTCCTCGTACTTCTTCGCCGCGGTCCTGTTGGAACAGCGCGGCGAGATGCAGGAGGCGCTCGACTGGTACGACCTGGCCGCCGAGGCTCTCGACGAGGACGAGCTGGAGCAGTGGCGCGACGGCGAGGACGACTCGCTGGCGGGCGAGTTGCTCAGGAGCCGGTGGATGCTGCGCTCGGATCGCGGCTTGGAACCCGACGAGTGGGACGACGAGGTCGAGTCCTACGCGGACGACGCGGACTGGGACGACGAGGACGGCGACCCGATCCCCGAGGAGATCCGGATCCCGTTCTGGCCGCGCGCGGAAGTCCCAGTGGCGCACCGGACCTGGCCGGAGGTGTTCGCGGACGTCGACCCGCAGCGGCTGGCTGCCGAAGGCGAGGCCCTGTGCCGGGCGGCTTCGGCAGCGGGCGTGCCGCGGGTGCTGCTCGTCCCGATGAGCGTGACCGCGCTGGTGGAGTTCGTCGACGAGGCCGACGGCGCCGTCACCGACGAGGACGTCCGGGCGGCCTACGCCGACGCCATTGTCGACCGGGGCGGCGCGATCGGCTGGCCGCCCCCGCGCAACGAGCCTTGCTGGTGCGGCTCCGCCGTCAAATACAAGAAGTGCTGCGGCAGTAAAGAATCCGCCGACGCGTAGCCCCCCGGCACCGACCGCGGAGTGCGCCGGTCTCACGAGTCGCTCCGGCTGGGTTGCAACCAGCTCCAGAATGACCCATGACGTGCGCTGGGCGCACGTCATGGGTCATTCTGGAGCTTGCTCAGTTCGCGGGCGGGAGGCGTTTCGGGCCGCGGGAGCCGGGCAGGGCGGCGCGGGGGGACCCGGTGACGGCGGGCGCGGGATCTGTCGGGGCGACATCGATGACGTGGACTTCGCGGCCGTCCTCGAGG
>JABFVX010000301.1 GCA_013362555.1 Mycobacteriaceae bacterium | reverse complement strand
GGCGCCGCCGCAGGGGCCACCGCCGCCGCTGCCGACGCGCCATCCGTCGGGTGCGTTGCCGGTCACGCAGGCGGGCCCGAAGGACAGGCAGGAGACCACGGTGATGCCGCTGCTGGTGACGCCGCCGGACTTGGGCGGCGAGGATCCGCAGCCGAGCCAGCCGGTGCTGACGCCGTCGGCCGCCACCGAGATACCCGCACTGCCGGGGACCGGTCCGCAGACGGTCGTCGCCGCGGTGTCCGCGCCGCTGCCGGTGGCCAGGCAGTCGAATGCGCCTCAGCCTGCGTCGGCCTCGAACGCGTACGGACAACGCCAGTCCGGCGGCTACGGCGGCGGGGACGACTGGTCGGCGCCGTCGTGGCTCACCGACGACGAGCCCGCCAAGGGCCGCAGGCGGCAGCGCAAACCGGTCGACGAGGTCGACGAGTGGTCCGGCGGCGGGGGCTGGGACGAGCCCTCCCGCGGCGGACCGTCCGGCGGCGGCAAGCGCGGTGGTTACGATGACGACTTCGATGTGGCATCGCTACTGGTCGACAAGCCGCCGTCGTCGAACAAGACGAAAATCGGCGGCATTCTGGTCGGCCTGGTGGTGGTGCTGGTCGCGATCGGGGCCATCGTCTTCGCGCTGGGTTCCGGCGGCGGGTCGAAGAAGAAGTCCAACGCCGACAACACGGCGAACACCACGGTCACCCAGACGAGCACGCCGCCGACTTCGACGTCGCTGTTCCCGAACGACCCCTACGGGCTGGACACGTCGTCGACCACCACGACGACCGAGGCCCCGACCCAGCAGTACCGTTCCCGGCCCAAGAGCACCTCAGCCGCGCCGGTGCCGGGACCCAACACCATTACCGTCCCCGGCCTCCCGCCGATCATCGTCCCGACGATTCCGCCCCTGATTCCCGCGCCCCCGCGCTGAATCCACGACTCGGGAGTCTCGGGGCAGGCGGGACAGCAGCACGGCGATGACGGTGGTGAGTGGAACCGCGAGCGCCAAGGCGACGCCGCCGACGGCGGAGCGCACCAGTTCAATGGCGACGGCGTCGCCGGTGAGCACGTCGCCGATGGAGCGGCCCGCGACGCTGAAAAGCAACAAGGTCGGGAGCGCGCCGCCCGCGTAGGCGAAGATCAGCGTGTACACGGTGCTGGCGATGTGATCGCGCCCGACGCGCATGGCAGCGGTGAACACTGTCTGTCGCGGCGCCGCCGGATCCAGCGCGGCAAGTTCGAAAGCCGCGGAGGCCTGGGTGATCGTCACGTCGTTGAGGACGCCGATCGAGCCGATGATGAACCCGGCCAAGAGCAGTCCGGTGATGCTCACCTGGTGCAGATTGTTCGCGACGTTGGTCGTCTGTTCCTCGGAAAGCCCGGTGAGGGCGGTGACTTTGATGGCGGCCCAGGACAGCACGGCCGCCGCCGCCATGGCCGTCAGCGTGCCGAGCAGCGCGGCGCTGGTGCGCAGGTTGACCCCGTGGGCGAGGTACAGCACGGCGTACAGGATCGCCGCCCCCGCGACCAGCGCGACCGGCAACGCGGGCTTGGCGTCCAGCAGGGCGGGCAGCAGAAATCCCACCAGCACTCCGAACGCCACCAGCAAGCCCAGCAGCGCTCGCAGTCCGCGCAGGCCCGCAACCGCGACGACGACGACCGCGAAGGCCGCGACTACCAGCAGCAGCGGCGTCCCGCGCGAATAGTCCTCGAAGCCGTAGACGGTAGTGCCCGCCGCGTCCTGCTGACGGGCCAGCCGGATGTGATCGCCCGCGTTCAGGGCCGGCTGGTCCGGCCCCGGCGGGATTTCCAGCAGCGTGTCGTTGCCGCGGTGCGGGCCGGATTCGATGGCGACGATGCTGCGACGGCACGAGTAGGACTGCGCGGGAACGGGATCGGGCGCGCCGCTGAGCACCCGGCCGTTCGACGGGCTGCCGCAGGCGCCGGTGTCGGTGCTGAGCACCGTGCCGGACTCGGAGTGGATCGCGCCGCCCACGGCGTTCTGCATCGGCAGCGGAATCTCGAAACGCCGGTGGCTCGGCCACAGCATGGCCGCGGCGACCGCCACGACGATCCCGATCGCGACAAGCAGTCCGACGACGACCCGGCGGGCCAGCGGCCCGATTTCGATCGGCCCGGAGTGGTCGTGATGATGGTGGTGATTGTGCTGGGGGTCCCGGCGTTCTCGGGCCCGGGCGTGCCGGGGGTGGTGCTCGATCACCGGGCCAGCGTAGCGGCGATTCACGAGGGGAAAGTTTGAGGGGCGGCAGCGAGCAGGGGGGATGTCGCTGCCGCCCGGACCTGAGGCCCAGGGGGGGATAGGCCGTCAGGTCGGCAACCGAAGTGCCAATTATGAGTCTACATAACCGGCGGACTTAGCACCAGCCGGTTGCAAAACATCGAAGTTTCCGAACTTTCAGTTTGTTTATATTTCCAGAACGACCCGTGAGTTGCGTCAGGCGCAACTCACGGGTCGTTCTGGAAATCATGGCTACTGGTGGTAGCTCGCGAGGAAGTTTCCGAAGCGCTCGATGGCGACAGCGAGGTCGCGGGCCCACGGCAGCGTGACGATGCGGAGATGGTCGTGGTGCGGCCAGTTGAAGCCGGTGCCCTGCACCATCAGGATCTTCTCCTGGAGGAGCAGGTCTTCGATGAGCTTCGCGTCGTCGCGGATCTCGTGCACCTCGGGGTCGAGTCGCGGGAAGGCGTAGAGGGCGCCCCGCGGCTTCACACAGGAGACGCCCGGAATGGCGTTGAGCCGCTCCCACGCGATGTCGCGCTGCTCCAGCAGCCGCCCGCCGGGCAGGATCAGCTCCTCGATGCTTTGGTGCCCCCCGAGCGCCACCTGAATGGCATGCTGCGCAGGCACATTCGGGCACAGCCGGGCGGAGGCCAGCAGGTCGACGCCCTCCAGGAAGCCTGCCGCGTGCTGCCTGGGCCCGGTCACGATGAGCCAGCCCGAGCGGTAGCCCGCGACGCGGTATGCCTTCGACAGCCCGTTGAAGGTGAGGCACAGCAGGTCGGGCGCGAGCGTCGCGAGCGAAATGTGCTTGGCGTCGTCGTAGAGGATCTTGTCGTAGATCTCGTCGGCAAGCAGCAGCAGTTGGTGCCTGCGGGCCAGGGCGACCAGCTGCTCCAGCACCTCCCGGGAGTACACCGCGCCGGTGGGATTGTTCGGATTGATCACCACGATGGCCTTGGTCTGCGGGGTGATCTTCGATTCGAGGTCGGCGATGTCGGGTTGCCAGCCGGTGGTTTCGTCGCACAGGTAGTGCACCGGAGTGCCGCCGGCCAGACTGGTCATCGCCGTCCACAGCGGATAGTCCGGCGCGGGAATCAGTACTTCGTCGCCGTTGTCGAGCAGGGCCTGCATCGTGATGGTGATCAGCTCGGACACCCCGTTGCCGAGGTAGACGTCGTCCACGTCGAACTCGGGGAAGTCCGGCACCAGCTCGTACCGAGTGACGATGGCGCGCCGGGCCGACAGGATGCCTTTGGACTCGGAGTAGCCCTGGGCGTACGGCAGTGCGGTGATCACGTCGCGCATGATGACGTCCGGCGCCTCGAATCCGAACGGAGCGGGGTTGCCGATGTTGAGTTTGAGGATCCGGTGGCCTTCTGCCTCCAGCCGCGCCGCGTGTGCGTGTACCGGCCCCCGGATTTCGTACACGACGTTCTGCAGTTTCGTCGACTGCTCGAACGTGCGCGGGGGTTGCTGGGCGCGACTTGATGGACTCACGCGTCCCATGGTGCCACCCCGTGTCCACCAATTTTCGCCCGCTCCTTTTTGTCCAGAACGACCCGCGACGTGCGTTGGGCGCAACTCGTGGGTCGTTCTGGACAAGGGGATGGGGCAGGGACGTGCAGTTATCCGAAACTCGCGGGTAACCCACAGCGGGGATTCGGCGCGCGGTGGCAGACCGGCCGTGTAGAGCACGCTGGTCGGTATGAAACGGGGACTCTGGTGCGACAGCGAGCTCTTGTACGACAACAGCCGCGAAGGGGTGATCATGTGGAGTGCCATCACCGAGCTGGGGGCGGCCGGGTCGACGGTGTCGCGGCGCTGCCGCAGCGGCGGCCAGTGGCAGCTCCTGCTGCCGGGCGTCGTCCTGCTGCACGGCGGGCCGCCGACACTGCGGCAGCGAATGATCGCGGCGCTGCTCTACGTCGGCGGCGATGCCGCCATCACCGGCGAGGCGGCGCTGTGGCTGCACGGGATCGGCAGGGGACCTGAGCCGCAGGCGGTCCATCTGCTCCGCCCGGCGAGCCGTCATCGGCTGTCGTCGGGGTTCGCGGTGGTCGAGCGCTCGTGCAAGATGCCGGAGGCGGTCACGCGGGAGGGGCTGCGGGTCGTGCCGCTGTCCCGGGCGGTCGTGGACGCATGTCGGCGCAGGCGCGATCTGCCCTGGTGTCGGGCGCTATTGGTGAACGTCATACAGCGCGGCGCGGCCACGGCCGCGGAGCTGACCGCCGAGCTGGCGGCGGGCAGCCGCCGCGGCAGCGCCGCTCCGCGCGAGGCGCTGGCCGAGCTGGCGGGCGGCGCGCTGTCGTATCCGGAAATAGAAGCGCAGAAGCTGTCTGTCCGAGCCGGTCTGCCGCCCATGGTGTGGAACCGCGACATCGAGGAGTCCGACGGCACGTTCGTCGCCAAGCCGGACGGCTGGCAGGACGGCGTCGGATTGGCATGGGAAATAGACTCTTTCGCCCACCACGGCACGCCCGACGCCTACGAGCACACTGTCAACCGCAGGCAGCGCATGGAGTCGCTCGGCATCGTGGTGGTCGTCCACACCCCGCGCATGATCCGCGTGAACGAGACCCAGGTCGTCGCGGACCTCCGGTCTGCCTACGTCCGCGCGGCCGCCCGCCCCCGCCCTCCGATCCGCCTCCGCTGAACCTCCAAAACGACCCATGACGTGCGCCTGACGCACGTCATGGGTCATTCTGGAGATCTCGAGCTTTGTCCAGGATGACCCGTGGAGTGCGTTGAGCGCACGTCATGGGTCGTTCTGGAGGTTTGAGGGCGGGTGGTTATGGGTTCTTGCGGCCTGGGGCCTTGGCGCCGGATTTGAAGCCCAGGCCGCCGGGCTTCGACTGGGGCGGCGCGGGGGTGTCGGTGGCGGGGGCGCCGGTGTCGGTCGGAGCCTCGGCCGGGGGGGTTTCCGCAGGCGGTTCGCCGTTGGATTCCGCTTGTGGCGGTGTGGGTTCGGCCGGGGCTTTGGCGCCTGGGGCCTTGGCGAGGCCCTTCATGGCGAGGCCCTTGGCGGGCTTTGTCGCTGGAGTGTCGGCGGCGTCGGGCTGGGGTTCCGCGGGCTTGCCAGGCGCCTTCGCGCCGGGGGCTTTTGCCAGGCCCTTCATGGCGAGGCCTTTGGCCGGCGCGGCAGGGGTGTCGGCTGCCGGCTCGGGGTCGGCAGGCTTGCCGGGGGCTTTCGCGCCGGGGGCTTTGGCGGCGCCCTTGAGGCCGAGGCCGCCGGGCTTCGGTGCGCCGGGGGCCTTCGCCATGCCCTTCATGGCCAGGCCGCCGCCGGCGGCCGCGGGCTTGGCGGGCTCCGGCGCCTGCGGTGTCTCCGGTGTGGAGGGGGCGGGTTTCGCGGGTTCGGCTTCGGGCTTGGGAGTCTGGACGACCGTGAGGTTGCGCGTCAGCTCCGCGGGCTCCACCCGGGTGACGGCATCCAGCATAAGTTGTGCGACATCTACGACCTCGACGCCTTGGCCGACCTCGCCGCCGTCCTTGCGGGCGGTGACTCCGTCGGTGAGCATTACACGGCAGAACGGGCAGCCGGTCGCGATCTTGCTCGGCGAGTTGCCGCCGCCGAGGGTGTCGAGGGCCTCGTCGACGCGGTCGATGTTGATTCGTTTGCCGAGCTGCTCCTCCATCCACATCCGCGCGCCGCCCGCGCCGCAGCACATCGAGCGCTCGCCGTGGCGCGGCATCTCGACCAGCGTGGAGCCGGAGGCCGCCATCAATTCGCGCGGCGCGTTGTAGATCTTGTTGTGCCTGCCCAGGTAACACGGGTCGTGATAGGTGACGTCCTGGGAGACCCCCGCGACCGGAACCAGCTGTTTGGCGCGCACCAGCCGGTTCAGCAGCTGGGTGTGGTGCACGACCTCGTACGTACCGCCGACCTGCGGGTATTCATTGTTCAATGCGTTGAAGCAGTGCGCGCAGGTCACCACGATCTTCCGCTTGCGCTGCTCCACGCCCTCGAACACCGAGTTCAGCGTCTCGATGTTCTGCTGCGCCAGCTGCTGGAACAGGAACTCGTTGCCCGCGCGCCGGGCGGAGTCGCCGGTGCACGTCTCGTCCTGGCCCAGCACCATGAACTTCACGCCCGCCGTGGCGAGCAGCTCGGCGACAGCTTTGGTGGTCTTCTTGGCGCGGTCCTCGTACGCGCCTGCGCAGCCGACCCAGAACAGGTACTCGTAACCCTCGAAAGTCGCGATGCTCTGCCCGTTCGGGGCGGCCTTGCCGAAAACCGGGACGTCGAAGTCCAGCTCGGAGATCCAGTTCAGCCGGTCCTTCGCGTTCTGGCCCCAGGGGTTGCCCTTGTTCTCCAGGTTTTTGAACAGACCCGCAAGCTCGGAGGGGAAGTCGGATTCGATCAGCACCTGGTAGCGACGCATGTCGATGATGTGGTCGACGTGCTCGATGTCCACCGGGCACTGCTCGACGCACGCGCCGCAGGTGGTGCAGCTCCACAGCACCTCGGGGTCGATGACGCCGTTCGCCTCGACGCCGCCCACCAGCGGCCGCTCGGACTCGGCCTTGGCGGACTCGTCGGAGTTGAGCAAGTACGGGGCCTTGGCGTAGCCGTGGTCGCGCAGCGACATGATGAGCAGCTTCGGCGACAGCGGCTTGCCGGTGTTCCACGCCGGGCACTGCGACTGGCAGCGGCCGCACTCGGTACAGGTGGTGAAGTCGAGGATGCCTTTCCAGCTGAAGTCCTCGAATTTTCCCGCGCCGAACACGGTGTCCTCGGCGTCGTCCTCCAGCGCGGACTCCATGTCCACCGGCTTGCCGCCGGACATCATCGGCTTGGCTGCGCCCAGCGCGACAGTGCCGTCGCCTTCGCGCTTGAAATAGATGTTGGGGAACGCGGCGAATCGGTGCCACGCCACCCCCCAGGTGAGGTTGCGGCCGACCAGCAGCAGGAACATCGCGCCGGAGATCAGCTTCACGAACGCGAAGACCGACACCATGTTGGTGTTGGCGGGCAGCAGCTCCGAGATCGGGCCGGAGAGGAAGTCGGTCCACTTGCTGTAGTGGTGGCCCTGCTCGCGTTCCAGGGCGAGGACGCCCGCCTTCACCAGCACCATGCCGATGCCCTCCGACAGCACGATGGCCTCGATGACATAGGCGGGCAGGAACCGGGAGCCGCTGAAGCGCGAGAGCCGCGCGGGCACCCGCGGGTGGTTCAGCTGGCGGATGACGATCAGCGCCAGGATGCCGACGATGGTGGCGATGCCGAGCAATTCGTCGCCGAGGTGGAACCAGGCTTGGTCGCCGATGAACGGCCAGGCCCACTCCGGCTTGAAGGTCTGGCCGTAGGCCTCGAACCAGAACTGCATGCCCGCCAGGAAGCCGATCATCACCAGCCAGTGCGCCCAGCCGACGGTGCGGAACTTGTTCATCCGCGTGTGCGCCAGGAATTCGACCAGCATCTGCTTGAACCGGGGGAAGAAGGGGCGCCACCGGTCGGGTGCGGGCTGGCCGAGCCGGATCGTGCGCACGATCCGCGCGGCGCCGGTGATCATCGACGCCCAGCACACCACGGTGATCAGTGCGCCGATCGTGCCCAACGTCAGCGTCAGGGCGTTCATCTGTCGCGGCCTCTCATTCCACTCCGAAGGCGACAGCGTTGTCGCCCGCTTAGCCGGAATCTTAATACCCAGTAAGTTACTCGTGAGTAATAGGTGGCGCTTTTCATCATTCGACCACGCGGTTCGCTAGCCCATTCAACCCCGGCGGAAGCCGCGCTGCCTGGCGACCGTCGGGTCGTGTGCCAAAACCTGCGGCGAGCGGGCTGGTCACGGCAGGGAAGTGGGATCGGCGGAACCTGATTCGAGGATCTCGAGAAGTTTCCTGGTAGGGCGGCCGGCGCTATATTACTGACCTGTACGTATGGAAATGTCACCGAAACCTGTTGTGGACTCTGTGGATTGGCCGTGTATGGTGCCAGTGATCGCTTTGTTGTCATGCAAACGGGGGTACGGTTCGCGCCTTGGCGGCGTCAGTGGACGGACCGTCCTGGAATTTAGGGAACGGGAATGAACTTTCGGAAGCTGACCACGGCGGCAGTCCTTGCGGGCGCGATGGTGGTCGCGGGTACGGGTGTCGGGCAGGCGGACCCCGCCAAGCCCGCGTCTGACGTGCATTACAACGCCAAAGTCGTGGACAAGACTGTCGTCCTGACGCTCGACAGGGGCTCGGCCGGCGTCGTCAAGAACGACAAGGTCGTCTACGGCGAGCCCGCGCGGGCGAAGTTCGAGGCCAAGCAGGGCCAGGCGCCAGTCAAGGTCCAGAAGCCGGGCACCACGGTGGTGTCCGACGTCGTCGCGCTCAAGAACGACAAGGGTGCGGTCGTCGAGAAGCTGCCTCTGCAGTACCGCTTCAACAATGTCTTTTTCCCCATCAAGCAGGAAATCTCCGCGGATCGGCGCACGGTCACGCTGACCCCGCAGATGGACCCGGTCAGCGCCAGGCTCATCTCCAGCGGGCAGCCGGCCAAGCCTATGCCGCAGGCCAAGGCCATCGCCTCTCCTGAAGAGGACCGCCTCGCCCAGGCGAACTTCATGAACCAGCTCGGGGTGGCCACCACCGTCGGCAGCCTCGTCGGCACCGCCATCGGCGCGGTCGTCGGCGGCATCGCGGGCGCGGTCATCGCGCTGGCGTCGTGCGCGGCTTTCCTTGCCTGCTTGATCATCGGCCTGCCGATCTTCGCCACCTTCGCGGGTGCGGGCGGCATCGCGGGCACCATCATCGCCGGCGGCGGTGCGCTCGTGGCGGCTGGTCAGGACTACGTCCAGACGATGCAGGCCCCCGCGGGCACCACGCACTACCAGGCCGAGATCGACCGGTCCAAGATGCCGGCGAGGCCTGCTCCGCGCCGCTGATTCACTTGCGCCGAGAGCGCATCTGAGGCTGTTCGGAATGACCCGTGAAGTGTGCTCAGCACACTTCACGGGTCATTCTGCATTTGTGGTGTGACCTATATCCAAACTCGCGACCGTTAATCGCAACGTAACGATTGTCACATGATGTTAACTTTCGCAAATCGGGCACAAAGTATGGCCGCGGGGTGTTCTCTGGAGCGGTGTGGTGTTACACCAACGAAATGTGGACGGGGAAGGTTACATGAGAATCCGCAGTACAGCCGTGGCCGCGGCGCTCGCTACCGCAGTCGCGGTCGCCGGCGCCGGGGTCGCTAACGCGACGCCGGGCACGCCCGGCACGGCCGCGTCGGAGGTGACGTACCGAGCCCAGATGGTCGACAGGACGGTCGTGACCACCCTCCAACACGGCACATTCGATATTGCCAAGGACGGCAGGTCCGTTCGAATCCAGAATGACTCCGGCCGTGAGATGAGCAGGATGCCGCTGGCGATGCGGCTGGACGGAGCGGAGAAGCCGGTGCGCGCCGAGCTGTCGGCCGACCGCCACGTTCTCCGGCTCACTCCGGAGTTGGCACTCCCGCAGGGCGCCCAGCTCAAGCCGACCGCGGCGGACCGGAAGTCGGTCAAGCCGATCGCGTCGCAGCGTGAGAATCAGGCCGCCGCGAGCGAGTTCCTGAACACCATGAGCATCGGCACCGCGGTCGGCAGCCTGCTCGGCCTTGCGGCGGGTGCGGGCGTCGGCGTGATCATCGGAATCGCCGCGGCGGCGGTAGCGTGCGCCACCATCATCGGCTGCTTCGTGGCGGCCCTGCCGGTCTTCGCCACGGTGGCGGCGGTCGGCGGTATTCTCGGCACTCTTGCGGTCGGCGGCCCGACGCTGCTGTACGCCGCCTGGGAGTACGGCAACGTCTTGATCGCGCCCCCCGGCACCACAAAGTACAAGTAGCCACAATCCAGAATGACCCGTGATGTGCGCCTAGCGCACGTCACGGGTCATTCTGGATTCGGGGACTAGTTGGTGCGGACCCGGAGGCCCGGGTTTGCGGACAGCACGTGGTTGAGGGGCTGGGCGAAAAGCTGGGGGACGTCGCCGGTGAGCATGCCGATGAACTCCGGGATCTGGCAGATCGGGTAGTCGGCGACCGACGATGCGCTGGAGATGCCGAGCGCGCGGGTGCCGCTGACGATCGTGCCGCCGCTGTCGCCCGGCAGCGCGCAGATGTTCATCGAGAAGCTGCCGTTGAGCTGGTGGTTTCCGACCTGCACCGACTGCTCTACCGAGCTGACCGTGCCGCAGCTGAAACCCGTGCGCGAACCCGACTTGCAGGCGGGCATGCCGACGACGGGCACGGCGACCCCGGTGATCGGGATCGGGGGCTGTCCGGGCGGGCCCGCCACCAGGTTGTTGGCGAAGCGCGCCGTGTTGGCCGCGTTGATCCGCACGATGGAGTAGTCCTGCCCGCCCAGGACCGATTTGGTGAACGAGCCGAGTGGCTCGCCTACCGCGCTGCCGCTGATGGAGAACATTCCGGGCGCCGCCGCGGTGCCCGCGGCGGGGATGTTCGGGTCGCAGTGGCCCGCGGTGATGTTCACGATCGCACCGCTTCTGTCGAAGCCGTTGAAGCCGATCGAGCAGCGCACCGCGCGGTTGCCCGCGACCGCGGCGTAGGCCTGGCCGCCGATGACCGCCGGGCGTGCGCCCGCGGCGGCCCGGCTGCCGGACGGGACGACCGACTCGCCCGCGGTGGGGCGGGCGGTGGTGATCAGCTGCAGCGCGTCCAGTCCGCCCGGCAGCGAGACACCCGCGGCGCGGTCCACCCGCACCGCGACCGTGTTGTGCACGGTGTCGATCGCGGAGCCGGAGATGTTGGCGGACACCTCGGTCGGCTGGGTGGCCAGCCAGATGTCGAAATTGCGCTTCTCCTGCCGCAGCGTCGCTTCGCTGCTGGCTACATCCGCCACCGTGAACCCGGCGCTCTCGGCGGCCCTGCGGGCCGCGGCCTTGTCGGGACCCGCGGCCAGGGCGACCGTCGGGCGGCCGGCCTGGTCCAGCCAGACGCCCGCGAACGACTTCGGCCAGGTCTTGCGGGCGGTGGCCTCGAACTCACCGAGCCGCTGGGCGTCGTCGGAACGCTGTGAGTACTGCTGCGGGCTCAGCTTCAGGTCTCGCGCCAGCGCGTCGACCAGCGCCGCGGGCAGGTCGGAGTGCGCCGGTGCGGCATCCGCGACCGCCGCGGCCGGACCGGCCGTCAGTAGCGCGGCGCAGCAGGCCAGAGCGGCCCGACGGACGGCAGTTGAGCGTCTTCTCATCGTTGACATGCCTCGTTTCGGTTTTGCTACTCAGCCCTACGCGAAGACGGACAAATGCCGCCCAGCTGACTATATGACCTACACCCGCTAATGCCTATCCGACCGGTATGACACGTCAAGGCTGCGGCAGCGTTCGGATGCGGACGCCGCCGCCGATGTCGGACAGTATTCGGTTGATCGGAATTCCAAGGCTGGCGGTGCCGCCGTCGAGCGCAAGGCCGAGGTTGGCGGCATTGCAGTCCGGCGCGGAACTGCTGTTGGAACCGCTGGTGATGCCCATTGCGAGCGTCCCGCTGATCACGGGTCCGCCGCTGTCGCCGCTGAGAGTGCAGACGCTGGAGGAGAACCCGCGCACGGTCATGCTCCGGCCGTCGTCGGTCTGCAGCGCGGTCTGCACCTTGTCGCCGGTCACCAGGCCGCAGGTGAAGGCCGAGGTCTGGCCCGCCTTGCAGATGGGTGCGCCCACCACGGGCTCGGCCGCGCCGGTGACCGCGATCGTGGTGCCGTTGCCGCCCCGCACCCACGGCCGGTCCATGCCCGCGCGCACCGCGCGGTCGTTCAGCCTGATGAGCGAGTAGTCCAGGCCGTGGGGGCCGCCCAGGCTCGCCCGGGTGAAGTTGCCCGCCTGCGGGCTGGCGGCCAGGTTGCGCACGTTGGGCACGTAGACCGGCGCACCCTGGTTCTGCTTGCCGAGGTTCGGGTCGCAGTGGCCCGCGCTGATATTGAGCGGGTTGCCCTGCCCGTCGGTCGCGGCGAAGCCGAAGGAGCAGACGGTGATGACCTGGTTCGGGATGTTCAGCGACGCCGGGGCGCTGAGGTAGGTGTCGCCGCCCATCGGACGCCGGACGATCGGTCCGCCCGCGCCCGGCGACAGCACGACCTTCACCCGGGCGATCAGCGTCGGCACGCTCAGCGCCTGCCCGAAGGGGGTGTTGGCGACCGTCATGATCAGTTGGTTGTTGAGCAGGTCGATTCCGATCGCGCCGATCGTGTTGCCGACCTGGGGCGGGAGCCCCTGCAGCCACTGACCCAGCTGCTCCAGCGCGGCGTCGAGGCCGTCCTCGGAAACAGCGGCGAGTCGGGACTGGTAGCCGTCCGACGCGACGATCTTGGCGGCGGCGTTGTTGGTGACCGCGATGGTGGGCCTGCCGTCCGGGCCGATCCACGCGCCCGCGAACTGGTTTGCGTGCGCCCGCCGGAAAGAGTGCGCGTAGCTCGCCAGCCGCTGCGCTTCGGCGGCGCGCCGAAGATACTCCTCCGGGCTGATTTTCAGGTCGCGCCGAATCGCTTTGACGAGATCTGCCGGAAGATCCTTGGCGGACAACTGGTTCGGGCTCTTCGGCGCGCTCGGTGCGGCGCCGGCTCCGCCGGCCGCCATGGACGCCGCCAATAGCGCCACCGCTGAGCCGACCAAGGCTCGCCTCACCCCTTGCGCGAACCACCTACGCATGAAACCCCTTCATCCGGGCACGAACCCAACCTGCAACTTGCTTACTGTCCCGAACCGGGCATCGACGCACCACCTTAGGGCACCGGGCCATGGAATTCCCGTCTATTGCACCGGATCGCCGCGACGACAATCCAAAACGGTGAGGTCATCGCGGTGGGCATTCCGATCGGTTCAAGTCAGTTCGACGGGAGCAGTCCGGGCTGCACGCCGACATACAGATGCGAATTCGGCGTGGTCGGCGTGCTCCAAGGTTCCTCGCCGACGAACGGGATCTGGCCGAGGTAGTCGCGCAAGGTGCCGCCGTCGCGGTAATCCCGGTACGGGCCGCGGTCGCGGTACCGGCGGTAGGGCGGGT
>JABFVX010000474.1 GCA_013362555.1 Mycobacteriaceae bacterium | reverse complement strand
CCGCCTCGGCGGCCGTGCGCACGGCGCGCAGCGCGACACTGCGGTGCGCGCTCGCCGTGGCGAGGACCTGGGGCGCGATCGCCTGCATCTGCTCACCGTGGTTGCGGTCCACAGTGTGGTAGTTCTGGCCGCCGATCAGGTAGTCGTAAACCCGGGCGGCGTTGGGCATCGTGGTGTCGACTCCCTTGTGAGCCCGCTCGACGTCGGACACGACATCCTCCCTGGGCCGCAGGCGCTCATGCTAACAAGCGCCTCAACCCGGCGGGCGCAGTTCGGGATCTGTTCGCCATCCTCCACATTGACCCGTGACGTGCGTTGAACGCACATCTTGGGTCATTCTGGAGGTATTAGTAGTCAATGACCGACAGCAGGCCCGGGTCCGACGACGAGCGGCGCCTTGCCGAGCTCGGGTACACGCAGGAACTGGCCCGGTCGTGGTCCGGGTTCTCGAATTTCGCGATCAGCTTCACCATCGTGTCGATTCTGACCGGGGGACTGGCCAGTTACGGCATCGGACTGGCCAACGGCGGCCCGGTCACGATGGCGTGGGGGTGGCCGCTGGTGTCGGTGATGGTGCTGTTCGTGGGGTTGGCGATGGCCGAGCTCGCCTCGTCGTACCCGACGTCGGGCGGCCTGTACTGGTGGGCGTCGGAGCTGGGCGGGCCGGTCTGGGGCTGGTTCACCGGATGGTTCAACCTGATCGGCCAGATCGCGGTGACGGCCGCGATCGACTACGGCGCGGCCATTTTCACCACCGTGGTGCTCAACGTCATCGGCGTGGACATCGGAACCGGCCGCGCGGTGGTGTTTCTGGTGTTCGCCGCGATCCTGGCGCTGCACGCCGTGCTGAACATTCTCGGGCCGCACCTGTCCGCGGTGATCAACAACGTGTCGGCGTGGTGGCACGTGGGCGGCGTCGCGGTGTTCGTCGCCGTGCTGGGTATCGGTGCGCACCACCGGCAGAGCGTCGAGTTCGTGTTCACCGAGACTGTCGACAACAGCGCGGTCGGCTTCGGGGGCGTCGCGTTCAGCTTCCTGCTCGGGCTGCTGCACGCGCAGTACACCTTCACCGGTTACGACGCTTCGGCGCACATGTCCGAGGAGACGCACGACGCGGCCCGGATGGCGGCGAAGGGCATCGTGACGACGATCGCGGTGTCCGCGGTGGCCGGGTACCTGCTGATCATGGCGGTGACGTTCGCGATCCCGGACCTGCACGACGCCCTCGACCCGGACCGGAACAGCGGCTATCCGGTGATCTACATCCTGGAGAACTCGCTGAACGGATTCTGGTCGGGCCTGCTGCTGGTGATTGCCGCTGTGGCACAGCTATTCTGCGGCTACGCCTCGGTCACCTCGGCATCGCGGATGCTCTTCGCGTTCGCGCGCGACGGGGCGGTGCCGGGGTCGCGGCTGTGGTCGGGGCTGTCGGCGCGCCGCGTTCCGGTGCATGCGGTGCTGTTCATCTCGGTGTTCGCGTTCGTGCTGCTGATCCCCTCGATGCTCGTGCCCGCGGCCAACGCGCCTACGGCCTATGCGGCAGCGACGTCGGTGGCCACTGTCGGACTCTATGTCGCGTACGGCATCCCGGTGCTGCTGCGCCAACGTCACGGCTCTCGATTCCGCACCGGGCCTTGGCATCTCGGCTCGTGGTACCGCGTGGTGGGTATCGTGGCGCTGGGGTGGATCGCGCTGATCAGCGTGCTGTTCATCCTGCCGACCGACGACCGGGGCTACCCTTGGCACCACGACTTCGCGTGGACCGCGGTCAACTACGCCCCCATCACGGTGGCGGGCGTCGTCGGCGCCATCGCCGTCTGGTGGTTCGCCTCCGCCCGGCACTGGTTCACCGGGCCCAAGCGCTTCGTCGCGGAACCGCCCGACGAGGCCGTCCGGAACGACCCGTGAATGCGCGTCGGCCGCCCGTCCCGGGTCGTTCCGGAGGTCCGGTCAGAGCGGGGTGACGTAGGCGCCGGAGATGCCGCCGTCGACGAGGAAGCCGGACGCGGTGATGAAAGAGGAGTCGTCGCTGGCGAGAAAGGCGACCGCGGCGGCGATTTCGGTGGGCTCGGCGAATCGGCCGAGCGGGATGTGGACGAGGCGGCGCGCGGCGCGTTCCGGGTCCTTGGCGAAAAGCTCTTGCAGCAGCGGAGTGTTGACCGGCCCCGGGCACAAGGCGTTCACGCGGACGCCTTGGCGGGCGAACTGCACGCCGAGCTCGCGGCTCAGTGCGAGCACGCCGCCCTTGGACGCGGTGTAGGAGATCTGCGAGGTGGCCGCGCCCATGACCGCGACGAACGAGGCCGTGTTGATCACCGAACCTTTTCCGCGCGCGAGCATGTGCTCGATGGCGTACTTGCTGCACAGATACACCGATGTCAGGTTCACCTCCTGCACCCGCCGCCACGCCTCGATGCCGGTGGTGAGGATCGAGTCGTCCTCGGGCGGTGAGATTCCCGCGTTGTTGAACGCGATGTCGAGCCTGCCGTAGGCGTCGACGGCGGCCTGGAAGAGGGCCTGCACCTGCGCCTCGTCGGTGACGTCGGTCTTGACGTACAGGCCGTCGACTTCGGCCGCGGCCGCCCGGCCCGCGGCGGCGTCGATGTCGGCGACCACGACCTTCGCGCCCTCGGCGGCGAAGCGCCGGGTCGTGGCCAGGCCGATGCCGCTCCCGCCGCCGGTGATCACGGCCACTCGATCCGATAAGCGCTGCAACGTCTCTCCTCTGTCGATGGGTCTAGTCGGTGGCGATGAAGACGTTCTTGGTCTCGGTGAAGGCGCGCGCGGCGTCCGGGCCGAGCTCCCGGCCGAGGCCGGACTGTTTGAATCCGCCGAACGGCGTCCAGAAGCGCACGGAGGAATGTGAATTCACCGAGAGGTTCCCGGCCTCCACGCCGCGGGCGACGCGCAGCGCGCGGCCCACGTCGGAAGTCCAGATCGAGCCGGACAGCCCGTAGTCGGTGTCGTTGGCGATCCGCAGCGCGTCTGCTTCGTCATCGAACGGCAGCACCGCGACGACCGGCCCGAACACCTCCTCGGTGAGCACACGGTCGCGCGGGCCGGACGGCAGCACCACCGTGGGCGGGAACCAGAAGCCGGGACCCGCCGGGCAGGACCCGGTGAACGCCACCGTGGTCTGTTCGGTCACGAAGCCGGCGACCCGGTCGCGGTGGGCGGCGGAGATCAGCGGCCCCATCTCGGTGGACTCGTCGGCCGGGTCGCCCACCGCGACTGCGCGGACCGCGGGTTCCAGCAGCTCCATGAAGCGGTCGAACACACTGTGCTGCACGAGGATCCGGGACCGGGCGCAGCAGTCCTGCCCGGCGTTGTCGAAGACCCCGTACGGCGCGGTCGCGGCGGCGCGTTCCAGGTCCGCGTCGGCGAAGACGATGTTGGCGCTCTTGCCGCCCAGTTCGAGCGTGACGCGCTTCACCTGTTCCGCGCAACCCGCCATGACCTGCTTGCCGACTTCGGTGGAACCGGTGAACACCACCTTGCGCACCGCGGGGTGGGTGACGAAGCGCGCCCCCACCACCGACCCGCGGCCCGGGATCACCTGGAACACGTGCTCGGGCAGGCCCGCCTCGCGGGCCAGCTCGCCCAGTCGCAGCGCTGTGAGCGGGGTGAGTTCGGCGGGCTTGAGGACCACCGTGTTCCCGGCGGCGAGCGCGGGGCCGAAACCCCACGCGGCGATCGGCATCGGGAAGTTCCACGGCACGATGACGCCGACGACGCCGAGCGGTTCGCAGAAGGTGACG
>JABFVX010000179.1 GCA_013362555.1 Mycobacteriaceae bacterium | reverse complement strand
GGCTGCCGCTGCTCGGGGTGCCGATCGCGGTGAAGGACGACACCGACGTGGCGGGCGAGCCGACAGCCTTCGGCTGCGGCGGCGACTTCGTCCCTGCTGCGGCGGACGCCGAGGTCGTGCGCAGACTGCGCGGGGCCGGTGCGGTGATCGTGGGCAAAACGAACACCAGCGAGATCGGACAGTGGCCGTTCGCCGACGGGGAAGCCTTCGGCTACGCCCGCAACCCATGGCACACCGAGCACACGCCAGGCGGCTCGTCCGGCGGCAGCGCCGCGGCCGTCGCGGCCGGATTGGTGCCTGCCGCACTGGGTTCCGACGGCGCCGGCTCGATCCGCATTCCGGCCGCGTGGAACAACCTGGTGGGGATCAAGCCGCAGCGCGGTCGCATTCCGACCGTGCCGCACCTGGACTTCAACGGGCTCACCGTCTTCGGGCCGCTGGCGCGAACCGTCGCCGATGCCGCCCTGCTGCTCGACGTCGCCGCCGACACCGCGATGTCCGAGGCTGTCGGCACGAATCCGGGGCCGCTGCGCATCGCCCTGTCGCTGCGCGCGCCGTTCACCCTGTTCCCGTCGGTGCTGCACCCACATGTGCGGGCCGGGGTGCAGCGAGTCGCCGACAGCCTGCGCGCCCTCGGGCACGACGTCGCCGTCGCCGACCCGGACTACGGAGTGCTGCTCGGCGCCAGCTTCCTGCCCCGCTCGCTGGCGGGCATTCGGGCGGGCCTGGCCGAACGCACCCGCGCGACCCGCGACGGCGCGATCCGCGTCGATCCGCGCACCCGCGCCAACGCCCGCACCGGCCTGCTGCTGGACGGCCCGCTGTTGGCGCTCGCCCGCGGCGCGGAGTCGAGGCTGGGCAAGCACATCGGCCGCATCTTCGACCGGTTCGACGTCGTGCTGGCCCCCACGACGGCCACCCCGCCGCCGCCGGTCGCGGCGATGGACGGCCTCGGCGGCGCCGCCACCGACCGCCTCATCATCGGCGCCTGCCCTTACACCTGGCCGTGGAACGTGCTGGGCTGGACGGCAGTGAACGTCCCGGCAGGCTTCACCGACACCGGCCTTCCGGTCGGCGCCCAACTCCTCGGCCCCGCCGACTCCGAGTTCCGCCTGATCGCCCTGGCGGCCCAACTCGAATCCAGCCTGAACTGGACGGCCCACCACCCCGCCGCCGCCTGACTCAAAACCTCCAGAATGACCCGTGACGTGCGTCTAACGCACGTCACGGGTCATTCTGGAGGTCCTTTACAGGCCGGTGTAGTTGAACTCGGCTGGATCGGGGCCGGTGCGCTGACCGCGGTCGAGGCCGGTGATGGCGTGCAGGTCGGTGTCGTCGAGGGCGAAGTCGAAGACCTCGAAGTTCTCCCGGATGCGCGCCGGAGTCACGGATTTCGGGATCACGACATTGCCGAGCTGCAAGTGCCAGCGAATCACCACCTGGGCGGGCGTGCGGTCGTAGCGGGCCGCGATGTCGGCGAGCACCGGGTCGTCGAGCAGGCCCTTGCCGGAGCCGAGCGGGCTCCACGCCTCGGTGGCGATGCCGTGCTGGGCATGCAGGGCGCGCATCTGCCCCTGCACGAGGTACGGGCTCAGCTCGATCTGGTTGACCGCGGGCACGACGTCGGTCTCTGTCAGCACGCGGCCGAGGGCGTCGGCGGTGAAGTTCGAAACGCCGATCGCCCTGGCCCGGCCGTCGGCGTAGATCTTCTCCAGCGCGCGCCAGGTCTCGACGAACCGGTCCTGCGCGGGCACCGGCCAGTGGATGAGGTACAGATCGACATAGTCGACGCCGAGCCGCTCCAGGCTGGCCTCGAACGCCGCCAACGCCTGGTCGTAGCCGTGGTCGTTGTTCCACACCTTGGTGGTGAGGAAAATGTCCTCCCGCGGAACCGCCGAATCGCGCAGCGCGCGGCCGACGCCCTCCTCGTTGAAGTACAGCCGGGCCGTGTCGATGCTCCGATACCCGACATTCAGCGCCTCGGCGACAGCGGTGTACGCCTGATCGTCCGGGACCTGCCACACCCCGTATCCGAGCTGCGGCATCGTCAGACCATTGTTGAGTGTGATGTGCTGCACATCACCGATGATGCCATCCCGCCGGCGGGGCTTCAGCCGATCCCATAGATGCGGTCGGCCACCATCGTGCCGCCCACCGAGTGCCAGAACACCGACACGGTCTGCCCCGGCTCCAGCTGTCGCCCCGGAATAAGGGTGCGCTGCGGGACGAGCTGCGTGGCCGAGGTGACCCGGATCGTGGTGTTGTTGCCATCCCATTCCGTGATGACCCACGAGCCGCCGCGCTTGGTCGCGATGACCCCGCTGAAACGGCCGGTGTCGGCCACCGCCTGCGACTGTTCCGAGTCCGCGGCCTTCGCGGTCGTCGTGGTCTTCGTCGTGGTAGTGGACTTCGTGGTGGTCGTGGTGGTCGGCTTGGCCGAGGTTGTCGACGGCGCCGCCTGCGCGGACGTGGGCGCTACCGGCTCTGTCGTGGGTGCGTCCGACGGCTCGGCATGCCAGGTGGTCCGGCTCTCGTCGCCGATCGCGAAGGACGCGTGGGAAAGCCGGGTCCAGGCGAAGCCGCCGACTCCGGCTAGCACGAGAACTCCCAGCGCCGCGAACGCCACCAACACCCCAGTGCGCTGATAGAACGGAGTCGGAACCGGGCCGAAAAGGTCGTCGTACCATTCATCGTCGTCGCGCTGCGACTGTTTGCGTCGCGGCGGCGCCTTCGTCGGAACAGCCGACGGTCGCCACCGATCGCTCATGTCGTCAGATATTACCGGCAACTGCTCGGTTATCGCGTCGGTTACCGCTACGCTCTTGGACTTTCGCGGTTTTGCGTGCCGTGCGTTCATTAAAATCCCAGACGACCCAACTGTTTCGGATCGCGCTGCCAGTCCTTGGCCACCTTGACGTGCAGGTCAAGGAAAACCTTCTTGCCAACCAATTCTTCGATCTGTTTGCGGGCGCTGGTGCCGACCTCTTTGAGTCTGCCACCGGCCTTGCCGATGATAATAGCCTTCTGGCTCGGTCGCTCCACGAAGAGGTTGGCGTGCACGTCGATCAGGTCGTCGCGGCCCTCCCGGTCGACCACGTCCTCGATCACCACCGCGAGCGAGTGCGGCAGCTCGTCGCGCACGCCCTCCAGCGCCGCCTCCCGGATGAGCTCGGCCATCATCTTTTCCTGCGTCTCGTCGGTCAGCGCATCATCGGGGTAGAGCGCGGGGCCCTCGGGCAGGCGCGCGGCCAGCAGCTCCACCAGCAGCTCGACCTGCTCGCCGGCGAGCGCCGACAGCGGGAGCACCTCCGACTCGTCGCCGAGCAGCTCCGAGACTTCCAGCAGCCGCTCGGCGACCTGCTCCTTGCCTGTCTTGTCGGTCTTGGTGACAACGCCGAGGATCGGGATCTTCGGGGCCACGCGGCGAATCTGGTCGAGGATCCACGCGTCGCCCGGACCGACCTTCTCGTCGGCGGGAACGCACAGCACGATCACGTCGACATCGGAGTAGGTGTCCTTCACCAGCTCGTTGAGCCGTTGCCCGAGCAGAGTGCGCGGGCGGTACACCCCGGGCGTGTCCACGAGGACCAACTGCGCGTAGTCGCGGTGCACGATGCCGCGGATGGCGTGGCGCGTGGTCTGCGGCCGCGACGACATGATCGCGACCTTGGCTCCGACCATGGCGTTGGTAAGCGTCGACTTTCCGGTGTTGGGCCGCCCGACGATCGCCACGAATCCGGACCGGAAGTCCGCCGCCGGTTCCGTT
>JABFVX010000504.1 GCA_013362555.1 Mycobacteriaceae bacterium | reverse complement strand
ATGCCCGAGAGCACCCGGTTGTTGGAACAGCTGCGTGCCGCCGGAATCGCCGCGGCGATCTCCGGTGCGGGACCGACCGTGCTCGCTCTGGCGGTGGACGGCGCCGACGTCCCCGAGGCCCCCGAAGGCTTCGAGGCGAGGCGCCTGGACGTCGCCGACGGCGCAGTGCAGGTCGCACCGGCTCCGAACGAGTGATCCTCGGGTCCGTTGTTGGGAATGGCAAAGGTGCGCTACTATTCCAGTTAGACGACCACCCGGTGTCGTGACTGCTCGAAGCCTTGCTTATGCTTGTAGTCACAACAGCTGCGGCGCATCCAGCGCACGCCTGATCTCTTGTTTGGGTCATCACCCTCAACCATGGATTTGTGACTTTGCAAAGCTCCAGCGTGGCATGGCACGGTTTCGACGAAGGAACAGTCGCTGTCCGCATGGATCGCAATCAGCGGAGATCGGCGCCACGTGTCTCACCGTGCACGATCATTCAACGCGAGCTCGCCGGTCACAAACCCAGAGGCGTCGCCTCGATCAGGACCGTCTGCCCAGCGGACAGCCCAGGGGTGTTGCACCCGGTGTCAACCGTCGTCTTCCATCCGCCGCGCCCGCTCGGGCCGAGGCGGCCGAAGCGATGGCGGGACGCAGACCAGAACATCGGCATTGCGGCTATTTGAAAGACGCGGAAACTCCTCGAATCCCATTCGAAGTTCCGCCAGGGAAGGAATCCATTGAGCGACACCACCGGCACGACGTCGGACCGGATGAGCGATGCGGCGCCGACTTCGGGAGAGGAACTCCCCGAGGCCAAGAAGCGCCGCCGGGCAGGAACCGGTCTGGCCTCACTGCTGATGCCCGAGCTCCAGCAGATGGCGCAATCGCTCGGCATCACCGGCGTTGGCCGGATGCGCAAGAGCGAGCTGATCGCCGCCATCCAGGAACGGCAGGATGCGGGCTCGCAGCCCGGCGGTGCCAGCGCAGAACAGGAGGCCCCGCCAGTGCCTGACTCCGAACAATCACCGACCGCCGAGGGTCCGCAGGCCACTGTCGACACCGCGCCGGGCGACAACGGCTCCGAGAGCGCCGACGCCAAGGGCGGCAGTGCCGTTCGCCGGGCCACCCGCCCGGCCGGCCCGCCGCAGCCGCGCCGTCGCCAGGAGCACCAGCCGACGTTGCAGGACGACGAGGGCGGGTCCGCCGAGGCCGCTTCGTCCGTCGCGACCATCGAGTCCGATGAGGACCGTCCGCAGCGCCGCCGCCGCACCCGTGAGAACGGGCGCGAGAACGGCCGCCAGGACCGCCGCGACGAGCAGCCCGAGGGCCGCAACGAGTCCCGCGAGCGCCGCAGCGAGCGCAACGAGCGCGACGACGACTACGACGACCGCGGTCCCCGCGACGGTGACGGCGAAGGCCGCCGCCGCAAGCGCCGCGACCGCTCCGACCGCCGCCAGCGCGGCGGGCGCGACGAGAACGAGCGCGGCCAGCAGGGCGGCGGTGGCGGCGGCGCCCAGAACGACGAGCTGCTCGTCCCGGTCGCCGGCATCCTCGACATCCTCGACAACTACGCGTTCATCCGCACCACCGGCTACCTGGCCGGGCCGGACGACGTGTACGTCTCGATGTCGCAGGTCCGCAAGTACCGGCTGCGCCGCGGCGACGCCATCACCGGCGCCGTCAAGCCCAGCCGCGGCGAGGAGCCCGGCAACGGCAACGGCGGCAACCAGGGCAAGCAGCGCCGCGAGAAGTACAACCCGCTGGTGCGCCTCGACACCGTCAACGGCATGAACCCCGACGACGCGAAGAAGCGCGACGAGTTCTACAAGCTCACGCCGCTGTACCCGCAGGAGCGCCTGCGCCTGGAGACCGAGCCGAACGCGCTCACCACCAGGGTCATCGACCTGGTGGCGCCGATCGGCAAGGGCCAGCGCGCCCTCATCGTCTCCCCGCCGAAGGCCGGCAAGACGATGGTGCTCCAGGCGATCGCGAACGCGATCACCACGAACAACCCCGAGTGCCACCTCATGGTGGTCCTCGCGGACGAGCGCCCCGAAGAGGTCACCGACATGCAGCGCTCGGTGAAGGGCGAGGTCATCGCCTCGACCTTCGACCGGCCGCCGTCGGACCACACCACGGTCGCCGAGCTCGCCATCGAGCGCGCCAAGCGCCTCGTGGAGCTGGGCCACGACGTGGTCGTGCTGCTCGACTCGATCACCCGCCTGGGCCGCGCGTACAACAACTCGTCGCCCGCGTCGGGCCGGATCCTGTCCGGCGGCATCGACTCGACCGCGCTCTACCCGCCGAAGCGCTTCCTGGGCGCCGCGCGGAACATCGAGCACGGCGGGTCGCTGACCATCATCGGCACGGCGCTGGTCGAGACCGGCTCCATGGGCGACACGGTCATCTTCGAGGAGTTCAAGGGCACCGGCAACGCCGAGCTCAAGCTGGACCGGAAGATCGCCGAGAAGCGCACCTGGCCCGCGATCGACGTGCACCAGTCGAGCACCCGCAAGGACGAGCTCATGATGAGCCCCGAGGAGCAGGCGGTCATGCTGAAGCTCCGCCGGGTCCTGTCCTCGCTGGAGCCGCAGCAGGCGATCGAGCTGCTCATCGACCGGCTGAAGAAGACCCAGACGAACGCCGAGTTCCTGATGTCCATCGTCAAGAGCACGCCCGGCGACTAGTCGTGTGATCCGTGAGGCCGCCCTCGCTGAGAGCGGCCTCACGCCTTACCATTGAACGCTGGTGCGCAGGTCGCGCACCCCAAGAGCCCTTCGGGGCCCGACGCGGTACCGGTTCACGGCGGAAGCCGACCCGGCGACCGATATGAAAGGGAAGTCATGAAAGAGGGCATCCACCCTGAGTACGTCGTCACCGAGGTGACCTGCTCCTGCGGGAACAGCTTCACCACCCGGTCGACGGTGACCAGCGGCAAGATCCAGGCTGCGACCTGCAACAAGTGCCACCCGTTCTACACCGGCAAGCAGCGCATCCTCGACACCGGCGGTCGCGTGGCCAAGTTCAAGGCCCGCTACGCCAAGGCTGCCGAGAAGGCCCAGGCCGGCAAGTAGCTGTGCTCCGCGGCGTCCGTGTCCCTGCGACACGGGCGCCGCGTTTTTCGTCCCGTCCGATGTCTTGCAAGGCTTTCTTAAGGAACAGAGATGACGTCCGCAGCCGACAACCGCCTGGAAATGCTCATCGCGGAGTACCGCGACCTCGAAGTCCAGATGGGCGACCCCGCCCTGCACGCCGACCCGGCGCAGGCCCGGCGGGTCGGCCGCCGCTACGCGGAGCTGTCCCCGATCGCCAAGACCGCCGAGGACATCGCGACGGCGAAGGAGGACCTGGAGACCGCCGAGGAGCTCGCGAAGGAGGACGCCGACTTCGCGGAGGAGGCCGAGGGGCTGCGCAAGCGCATCCCCGAGCTGGAGGAGAAGCTCGCGGAGCTGCTCGTCCCGCGCGACCCCGACGACGCCAAGGACGTCATCATCGAGATCAAGGCCGGCGCGGGCGGCGAGGAGTCCGGCCTGTTCGCCGGGGACCTTATGCGCATGTACCTGCGCTACTTCGAGCGCATGGGCTGGGGCGTGGAGACCCTCGAAATGGTGCCCACCGACCTCGGCGGCGTCAAGGACTCCTCGATCGCCGTGCGCACCAAGGGGAACCCCGAAGGCGGCAACGGCGTGTGGTCCCGCATGAAGTTCGAGGGCGGCGTGCACCGCGTGCAGCGCGTGCCCGTGACCGAGTCGCAGGGCCGCGTCCACACCTCCGCGGCCGC